>JAOZMB010000080.1:5365-15904 GCA_029934515.1 Bacteroidales bacterium | reverse complement strand
AATTAATTTTAACACAGACAGAAAAGAAATCGAAGACTGGAAATTAATTTTGAATGAATAAATCATAAATATATTTTGTTTTTTTTGAATTTTAAAAGAACTTAACATATATTTATTATCTATACGAACCAATAACAATATTACGCAATATCACTGATATTTAAGTAAATAATAGAATTAAAAAAGTGTTTTTAAATTTAAATTTGAATATTAAACGTTTTTTATTTAAACTTGCGGTATGAAATTTTGGGCTGTTCATGAAAAAAATAGCCTAATTTTAAATACTTTTTTTCTAAAATTTATTAATTAATAAGTTAAATATTCACAATGGAAAATGTTGTTTACATGCTAATTGGTGCTGGTGTTATCGGAATATTATACACCATTTGGAAATCATCCTGGATAAAAAAACAGGAAGAAGGCAATGATAAAATGAAAAAAATTGCTGGACATATTGCAGAAGGAGCAATGGCTTTTTTGAAAGCAGAGTATAAGATCCTTGCAGTTTTTATTGCCGCAATTGCAGTATTATTATTTTTTAAAGGCGCAAATGAAGATAGTTCTAACGGATTTGTTGCATTATCATTTGTTACAGGAGCAATTTTATCAGCTCTCGCTGGTTATCTTGGAATGAGAACAGCTGTAAAAACAAATGTAAGAACTACAAATGCAGCAAGAAACTCGCTCGCTGATGCTTTGAAAATAGCTTTCATTGGAGGCTCAGTGATGGGACTTGGCGTTGTAGCACTCGGAGTGCTTGGATTGAGCATTCTTTTTATAGTATATGAAATGATGGGATTCGATGGAGGAATTACAGAAGTATTAAATGTTATTTCAGGGTTCTCACTCGGAGCTTCTTCAATCGCATTATTTGCACGTGTAGGAGGAGGAATTTATACAAAAGCAGCCGATGTCGGAGCAGACCTTGTCGGAAAAGTGGAAAGCGGTATCCCAGAAGACCACCCACTAAACCCTGCTACAATAGCAGACAATGTCGGTGATAATGTTGGAGATGTTGCTGGAATGGGAGCTGATTTATTTGAATCTTTTGTTGGTTCTATTATTGCAACTATGGTGATAGGTGCTGCATATCTTGGCGCTGATGCAATTAGTGAAGGTTTTAAATTAGGTCCAGTTATTTTGCCGCTTGCACTTGCTGCCGTTGGTATATTAATTTCTATAATAGGAACATTTTTTGTGAACGTTAAAGACGGAGGAGACCCACAGAAAGCTCTAAATCTCGGCGAACTTGTATCTGCTCTACTTTTGATAATTAGTTCTTATTTTATTATTAATTTTTTCTTGCCAGAAAAATGGGAAATTGTAAGCATAAACGACCCTGATATAATAATAACTTATACAAGTCTCGGAGTTTATTGGGCTACATTATTTGGTCTCGCTGCTGGATACGGAATAGGTAAAATAACTGAATATTATACAGGTACAGGAACAAAACCCGTTTTATCTATTGTAAAAAAATCTAAAACAGGAAGCGCAACAAACATAATAGGCGGACTTGAAGTTGGAATGAAATCAACTGCAATACCAATAATTATTATCGCAATTGCAATTATCGGAGCGCATCATTATGCTGGACTTTACGGTATAGCTATTGCAGCTGTTGGAATGCTGGCAAACACTGGAATACAACTCGCAATAGACGCTTACGGGCCTATTGCTGACAATGCTGGCGGAATTGCTGAAATGGCAGAATTAGAACCAGAAGTAAGAGAAAGAACAGATAAACTTGATGCAGTAGGTAACACAACAGCCGCAATAGGAAAAGGTTTTGCAATAGGCTCGGCAGCACTGACTGCACTCGCTTTATTTTCGGCTTTTATGCTACAAGCAAATGTAAAATCAATAAACCTCGCCGAACCAGAAATAATTGCTGGACTATTTTTTGGCTCAATGATACCTTTTGTATTCTCTGCACTTGCAATGGGAGCAGTAGGACGCTCGGCAAGTCAAATGATTAATGAAGTAAGAAGACAATTCGAAGAAATACCAGCACTAAAAGCAGCTCTAAAAGTATTTAAAAAATATGACGGAGATATAACTCAAGCAACAGACGAAGAAAAAGAAATTCTCAAAAATGCTGACGGCGTAGCAGAATATGATAAATGTGTTAAAATCTCAACTGAATCATCATTAAAAGAAATGATATTGCCAGGTGTACTTGCTTTGACAATACCTACATTAGTGGGATTCTTGGGTGGAGCACCTATGCTCGGAGGTGTTCTTGCAGGAGTAACAGCTACGGGTGTAATAATGGCTATTTTCCAATCAAACGCAGGAGGAGCATGGGACAATGCTAAAAAAATGGTGGAAAACGGTGTTGATTTAGAAGGAGTTACATACGGAAAAGGTTCAGAACTACACAAAGCAACAGTCACAGGTGACACAGTAGGAGACCCACTAAAAGATACATCTGGACCATCACTAAATATACTTGTAAAACTAATGTCAATAGTTGCTCTTGTTATTGCACCAAGTATTGCAGTTGTTGATTTAGATATGGAATCTGTTACAGAAGAAGAAAAAATAATAAATGTAGTAGATAGCAACGAAGAAGAAAAAATAGAAAAAACAGCATATTTCGAAGATTATAATAAATTAGATATTGAAAAAAAATAAACTATTGTATAATCTAATATCAGAAATAGACTTTTAAATTTTTATGATGCAAATTAATAGTAACTCTAATCAAAGAGTTACTATTTTTTTATGCCAAGTGTATATTCGCCAAATTTAAAATCGGAAACAACAAAATAGGTTTTGTTTTTATTACTATTAATTTTTATATTAAAATCAATTTTTTCCCATTTATCTGTTCTCTTTTTGCGATAAAGTAAGACCATTTTGTCAATAGATTCAGACAAACTATTATTTAAATTATCTATAAAAAAAATACCTTTTGCAATAAAATATTCATTATTAACTCCGCTTATATTCCAAAATGAAGTTTTATTAGTTTCAAAATTAGAGTTTGTATTCTCTGGTGCAATATAATTTAAAGAGCTTCTAATCAACACACTATCAGATATTTTATTTATTTCTATTTCAAATTTTGTATTTGGAAAAATATAAGTTCCACGTTTTGATACAATTTTATAATTATCAACAGTAATGTCAGATATTTTTTCTTCAATATCAAAAAATACATTTTCAGGAAAAAAAGGGACACGAACAGAGAGACTTGATGATTTGCCAGAAAAATTAACGCTCTTAGTAAATCGGTTTAATTTTTTATCGAAAAAACATAATTCAGCTTTATTATTTTTTCCAAAATTAGCACGTTCTTTAAGTTCCTGTTTTATATTAATATGAATATCAAATTGTTTTTTGTTTACATTTTTTATAGTTTCAACATCGAATGTTTCAATATAAAAATATGGAAACCCAGCTGTAAAAACCCAATTATCAAAAAAATCATCAAGTTTAATTCCAGAATATTGCGATAAAAAATCACAAAAATCATGTGTCGAAGCAGTTTTATAAGCAAATTTTTCTAAATAAGCAGTCAACGAACTAAAAAATATACTGTCGCCCATGTATCCGCGAAGTGTGTGAGCAACATCGGCACCCTTGTCGTAAACAGTGCTTCCATAAGTATATTTGTGAGGTATTCCGTAAACAGCTCTATAACCGTTATCTCTTATATGTGAGCGAGTTAAAACATCTTCGTGGTTTTTGCGAACATATTTTTTATAAGCTTTTTTTCCATAAACAGATTCCTTAAAAAGTGCTTCCGAAAAACTTGCCCAGCCTTCGTTAAGCCACATATCTTTATCGGTTTCGCATGTTACAAGATTCCCAAACCACGAATGCGAAAGCTCATGAGCCATAAGTGTTTCTTTATTCAAAGTACCATCAACGGCATATTCCGGATATGCAATATTACAAGCATGTTCCATTGCACCGCTACGAAACGGAACACAAACATATCCAATTCTATCCCATCTATAATTGCCATAATGATTTTCAAAAGAACTAACAGCATTCTCAATATTTGCAAAAGAAGACTCTACATTTTTCAATAAAGCCTCACGAACATAAACCTCAATTGGTATTTCCTTTTTACCGCTCATATATTTTTTGTAGAACAAACTGTATTTACCAACTGCAACAGATACAAGATAACTCGGAATTTCATCGTTCATTTTCCAATGAAATGTTTCTGTTTTGTCTATATTTTTTTCAGCGTCAATCAGTATTCCAGAACAAACAGCCATAAAATCTGCTGGAACTTTTATATTAAAATCATAAGTTGCTTTCTCTGTAAAACTGTCAATACACGGAAACCAAACTCGTCCATAACAGTGCGGATTTACAGACATGCCAACCCCCATATTAAATGCAGCATCTTCGGTAAAGAAAAAACCACCCCAAGTATCTTCCATCTCTGGATTACCATGATAATAAATACATACCGATATTGTATCACTCGGCATTACTGGTGATTTCAAAGGAAAAAAAAGTATTTTATTGTAATGCGAAAAAATTGATATATTATTGCTGTTCACTTTTATTGAATCAACTTTCAAATCTCCAAAATCAAGACTAATTTCATTGAGCTGTTCTGTTCGTGATGTTATTTGTAATAATGAATTTCCAGAAATAATTTTATTCTTGAAATTTGTCATATCCAAGTTTATCTCACAATGAAGAATATCAATATTTTTACGAATATCATAATTTTGTGCATTTACAATATTCGTAAAAAATAAAAAAAAGAGTAAAAATATATTAAATATTTTATGTTTCATGTTTTTAATTTTTTAAACAATCATTAGAGTTTTCTTAATAGCATTTTTAAAAATACGCGGTTCAACAGGTTTTACAAGAAAATAAGAATAATTTGTTTTTTTTGCTCTTGCCTTAGCAGATGGATTTGAATTTCCAGTAAGATAAATAACAGGAACATTAGAGAATCTTCTAATTTCTTCCATCGCCGAAATACCATCAATCTCACCAGCAAGGAAGATATCCATTATTATTAAATCAATATTATTTTCTTTTGCAGCCTCAACAGCATCTTCTCCTCTTGCTAAGGAATCGGTCACCGAGAAACCCATATTTTCTACAATTTGCTGGTTTAACATAGCAAGTAAAAACTCGTCCTCTACAATAAGTACATTCTTCATAATAATATTATTTTATATTTGGAAGTCCAACAATTTTTCTGACTTCTTTTAATGTTTCTTGTGCAATTTTACGATTTTTTTCTGATGCTTCATAAATTTTCTGAATATATTTTTTCTTATTTGCCAATATTTCTTTTCTTTTTTCAATCAAAGGTGTTGTTAGTTCAATCAAAGAATCAGCAACAATATCTTTTAAATCTTTGTATCTAATATTTCCGTCTTTGTAGTTTTTCAAGAATACTGCATGTTCTTCGTGTTTATTCATTGCGAGTAGTATTTCGAAAAGATTTCTTACTCCCGGACTTATTTTATCTGTTTTTTCTCCTGTATCAGTAACTGCTGACCTTATTTTTTTTCTGATTGATTTTTCTTCTTCGAATACACCTATATAATGTTTGTTTCCAAGACTTTTGCTCATTTTTTTGTTTGGGTCGGCAAAAGACATTACACGTGGTACGTTTGTTAATTTTGCTTTTGGAACAGGAAAATAATTTCCAAACCTTTTGTTAAATCTTTTAGCAATATCACGGGTAAGTTCGAGGTGTTGTAATTGGTCTTCGCCAACTGGAACAAAATCTGCTTTATATATCATTATATCGGCGGCTTGCAATATTGGATACGAAAACAAACCAACATTTATACCCTGTTCTTTAACTTTTATAGATTTATCTTTGAATTGAGTCATCCTACTAAGCTCTCCGAAAGATGTAACAGTATTTAATATCCAATATAATTCGGTATGTTCTGGAACTAAGGATTGAACAAATAAAGTAGATTTTTCAAGTTCTATTCCGCAGGCGAGCAAATCTATAAGGATTGAATTTACATTTTTGTTAAATTCCGAAATCTTATAAGGCATTGTCATGGCGTGATAATTGGCAATACCATAAGTACAATTATATTTATTACTATTTTGAAGTTCGACCCAATTTTTTATTGCTCCGAAATAATTACCAAGATGTAATTCTCCTGTTGGTTGGATTAGTGATAGGATTGTTTTTTTTGTCATAATTTAATAAATTTATTAATGAATAGATTGAGAATATTATTTATCAATTTTTTCTAATTTCACTGTAAAATGTCTCATAATAGGTGCTTCGTAAATTATTTTAAAGCCATTTTTTATATGAGTTCTTCTGTCGTAAATATTTTTTAGGGCAACTGCCACATATTTTATATGATTATTTGTATATGTTCGTCTTGGTATTGCCAAACGCAAAAGTTCCATTTTTGGGTATCTATTTTTATGTGTAATCGGGTCTCTGTCGGCGAGCAAAGTTCCTACTTCGACACCTCGAACACCTCCTTCGATATAAAGTTCTACTCCCAATAATTGAGCCGTATATTGACTCTGCGGAACGTTTGGCAAAAATTTCAGAGCATCAACAAAAACAGCATGTCCACCGGTAGGTTTTATAATCGGAATACCGTATTTTATAAGTTTCTGAGCCAGAAAGTCAACTTGTTTTATTCTTGTTTCAAGGTATTCAAATTCAGTAGCTTCGTATAATCCTTGCGTTAGTGCGTTCATATCTCGTCCTGACATTCCGCCGTAAGTTATAAAACCTTCGAACATAATATTATAAACACTTGCTTTTTTCCAAAGCTCATGGTCACGCATAGCGATGAATCCGCCCATGTTTACGATAGCATCTTTTTTGCTACTCATTGTAACGGCATCGGCATAAGAAAACATTTCTTTTACTATTTCTTTTATACTTTTATTTTTATATCCGTCTTCTCTTATTTTTATAAAATAAGCATTTTCGGCAAAACGTGCAGAATCACAAATTACTTTAACTCCGTATTTTTTAGATAGTTGATAAACATCTTTTAGATTTTGCATAGAGACTGGCTGACCACCACCACTGTTACATGTAATAGTAACTACCACAAACGGTATTTTTTCTATTGGGTTGTTTTTGTAAGTGTGTTCCAATTTATTCAAATCAAGATTTCCTTTAAAATCGGCTATCAGGTTTGGGTCGAAACCAGCATCGGCGGTACAATCAACTGCTGTTGCTTTTCTGAACTCTATATGTCCTTTTGTGGTGTCAAAATGTGAATTTCCCGGTATTATATCTCCTTCTTTTATCAATACTGAAAATAATACATTCTCGGCTGCTCGTCCCTGATGTGTTGGTAAAAAATATTCAAATCCTAATAAATCTTTTATTGCAGACTTCATTTTATAATAAGACGAAGCTCCAGCATAACTTTCATCGCCGAGCATCATTTCAGACCATTGTTTATCGCTCATTGCACCGGTTCCAGAATCGGTAAGCAAATCTATAAAAACATGTTCACTGCGTAAATTAAAGAGATTATAATTAACTTTTTTTATCCATTTTTGTCGTTCTTTTTTTGTCGTTTTTTTAATTGTCTCAATCATCTTAATTTTAAAAGACTCTGCAAATGGTAATTCCATAATAAATTATTTTTAAATATTTAAAATTTTTGTTTTTTTATGCTACATTATTGCTATTGAGCAACAAAATTAATTATTCAAAGGGAAATTATTCATTAATTTATTAACTTTTTTTGCAACATTTTTAATAATCAATTCGTCATCTGTATTTCTTATTACGCTGTCTATTAAATCAACAATTATAGGCATATGTAATTCTTTTAATCCTCTTGTTGTTACGGCAGGTGTTCCTACTCGGATACCTGATGCTTGGAAAGGTGAGCGCGTATCGAATGGCACCATATTTTTATTTACGGTAATATCTGCTTTTTCTAATGCTTTTTCTACAATTTTGCCTGATATTTTAGGTACTTTTGTTCTTAAATCAATAAGCATAGAATGATTATCTGTTCCTCCTGAGATTACTTTATAACCAAGCGAAACAAATCTTTTTGCCATAGTTTTAGCATTTTTGATAACATTTTTTTGATATTCTTTAAATTCATCTGTTAATGCTTCTCCGAAAGAAACTGCTTTTGCTGCAATAATATGTTCCAAGGGGCCTCCTTGTGTTCCGGGAAAAACAGCGGAATCAAGAATTGACGACATCATTCTCAGTTTTCCTTTTCGAGTTTTTTTACCCATCGGATTTATAAAATTTTTACCCATCATTATCATTCCTCCTCGTGGGCCACGTAGAGTTTTATGAGTTGTTGTTGTAATAATGTGTGCATAATTTATAGGATTTTTAAGAAGTCCAGCGGCTATCAATCCAGCAGGATGAGCAATATCAAACATCAGTAATGCACCTATTTTGTCGGCAATGGAACGCATACGTTTGTAATCCCAGTCGCGAGAATAAGCAGAAGCACCGCCTACAATTAGTTTAGGTTTCTCTTTTATTGCTATTTCTTCCATCTCGTCATAATCAACAAGTCCAGTAGATTCTTTCACGTTATAAGAAACAGAATTATATAAAATTCCAGAAAAATTTACAAAAGAACCGTGTGTGAGATGTCCACCGTGTGACAGATTAAGACCTAAAAAAGTATCACCCGGTTTTAGAACAGCTAACATTACGGCTGCATTAGCCTGCGCACCAGAGTGGGGCTGAACATTTACCCATTCTGCTCCAAACAATTCCTTAGCACGGTCAATTGCAATTTGTTCTGTCTGGTCGACTATTTGGCAACCTCCATAATATCTTTTACCCGGATAACCCTCTGCATATTTGTTTGTTAATACAGAACCCATAGCTTCCATAACCTGATTACTGACAAAATTCTCAGATGCTATCAATTCAAGACCTCTTTTTTGGCGTGAATGTTCTTGTTGAATTAAATCAAAAATTCTATTATCTTTTTTCATTTTGAATGAAATTATATTTTATAATTTTAAATAAAAATTTTACAAAAATATAAATTTTAATCTTAATTATCAATTTTTTATTTTTTTATAACTATATATTAAAGTAATTAGCAGTCAAAAAAACAGTTTTATTATTCAATCTTTGGTGTAAACAATACCTTTTTTTTTCAACCATTTTTCGTTTGACCTAAATCTGATAAACCAAAAAATTTTATTTTCCTGATAAAATTCTTTTGTTTCAGGTATTTTTTGTCTGTAAGAATTATAAAAATAAAAAAATAAATATAATGACTTATTACCTATTGAATCTTTTGAATATTGGAAAAAAGGAAATAAACTTTTTTCTATTTTTCCTTTTTTTTTCACATTTGAAAATAATAGGTGTAAAATTCTAAATTCATAATCATCATTATAATAATTATCAAAAAAAACAGTTCTCCACAAAAAATTTATTGACTTTTTATCATTATAATAATTTTGATAGGTAAAAAGTTGCCATAAGAAACGATAACTTTCAAATTCTTTACTTTTGTTCTGATAATAAAAAGGTTGGACAGAAAAATATTTATACTCTTTTGTTTTTTTGTACCATAATATTGGTGCAAATCTGAAAGATACAAGAGTTGTATCTCTGGTTATTTCACAAATAGGCCAAAATATACTTGTTGATTTTCTTGTTCCTTCTTTTGATTTACGAAACAGAAAATATAAAATACTGAATTTGTCAACTGTTTCTGTTTTTTTTAGGAAGAACAGCGGTGTCATTATTATTTTTCTGTTTTTGCTTTTATGCGACCAGAACAATGGAAATATTACATTTGATAATTTTTTGTCTTCGCCAGTTTTTATTTTTTTGCTCCAAAATATCGGAAATAAAATATTCCTGATGCTTTCAGTATCTTCAAAATGCCAAAATAAAGGTGTTACAGCAAAATGTTTTTTTGTATTGTCTGGTGAATTTCCTTTTGATATGAACGGAAAAAAGGTAAATGATTTGTATTTTGGACTTTTTAAGTTCCACATTACAGGAAAAAGAACAGTCTTTTTGTAATCTTTACTTTTATGTGACCAGAACAATGGAAATATTACATTTGATAATTTTTTGTCCTCGCCTGTTCCTATTTTTTTGTTCCAAAAAATTGGAAATAAAACAGTTCTTTTGTAATCTTTACTTTTATGTGACCAGAACAAAGGAAATATTACATTTGATAATTTTTGGTCGTCGCCAGTTCCTGTTTTTTTGTTCCAAAAAATTGGAAATAAAATATTCTTACTACTTTCAGGACTTTTAAAATGCCAAAATAAAGGTGTTACAGCAAAATGTTTTTTTGTTTTATCGGGTGTGTTTCCTTTTGATATGAACGGAAAAAAGGTAAATGATTTGTATTTTGGACTTTTTAAGTTCCATATTATCGGAAATAAAACAGTCTTTTCATAATCTTTGCTTCTATGCGACCAGAACAAAGGAAATATTACATTTGATAATTTTTTGTCCTCGCCAGTTCCAGTTTTTTTGTTCCAAAAAATTGGAAATAAAACAGTTCTTTTGTAATCTTTGCTTTTATGCGACCAGAACAAAGGAAATATTACATTTGATAATTTTTTGTCCTCGCCAGT
>JAOZMB010000080.1:0-5265 GCA_029934515.1 Bacteroidales bacterium | reverse complement strand
TCCAGTTTTTTTGTTCCAAAATATCGGAAATAAAATATTCCTACTATTTTCAGGACTTTTAAAATGCCAAAAAAAAGGCGTTACCGCAAAATGTTTTTTTGTATTATCGGGTGAATTTCCTTTTGACATGAACGGAAAAAAAGTAAACGATTTGTATTTTGGACTTTTTAAGTTCCACATTACAGGAAATAAAACAGTTTTTTTGTAATCTTTACTCTTATGCGACCAGAACAAAGGAAATATTACATTTGATAATTTTTTATCTTCTCCTGTTCCAGTTTTTTTGTTCCAAAAAATTGGAAATAAAATATTCCTACTACTTTCGGCACCTTCAAAATGCCAAAATAAAGGTGTTACAGCAAAATATTTTTTTGTATTATAATTATAATTTCCTTTTGAATACAGTGGAAATAATGTTTTTGTCGTTTTTTCATCATTTGCAAACGACCAATAAAAAGGGAAAATAATAAAATATGATTGTTTTAATATTTGATTATTTTTATACCAAAGGAAAAAAAAGAAATTATTTTTTACAACTGTTCCGTTCTCAGATTTTGATACTTCCAAAAGATTAATTTTAGGAGCTAATTCGAATAATTTGAACGAACTAAAATTATTTTTACTATCTTTACTTATACGAATTAACGAAGGATAATATGTTGTCAGTATTCTTAAATCTTTTTTTGTCGAACTGCTGTCGTTCCACCATAGTGGAAATAAATGAGAATGTTTTTTTGAATTTTCAATGTCTTTTTTGAAAGTTGCAATCGAAAATAATATTTGTAATTTCTTGTTTTCCTTGAAATTACTGTATTTAACAATAGGCCAAAGATTAATATTTTTATCTCTTGTGAATCCAAAATCCAATGACATATCAGATTTTGTAGTGTCCGTTTGTGCATCAACAGATAAAAAAAACTGCATAAATAATGCTACCAAAATTATTTTTGTAAAATTTTTGTTTAACATGACAAATAAATATGAAAATTAATAATGAATTGTTATATGTTTACTGTCTATTTTCTCAGTTATTATACCGTAAATACAAATGTAATAAATTATTAATAATATTTCTGCATTATTTCTTTTCTTTTCTAAATAAATATATATATTTTTACACACAAAAAATAATTTGTAATTTTTGTTAGATTCTTATCCGTTTGTTATAAGTTATATATTATTGATTTTCAGTTAGAAATCAATATATATGTTTGATTTTTAATAGTTTTCAAAATAAATATGAAATTAATTATTTTAACAAATATAAATATTTTTACACATGAAAAAAGTTTTTCTTATAATTTTTCTTGCGACATTTATTTTTAGTTCGCAATACAATGCCAATGCGTGCACTAATTTTTTGATAACAAAAGGTGCTTCAGCCGATGGTTCTGTAATGATAAGTTATGCCGCCGATTCACATGTTTTGTACGGGGAGTTATATTTTTGGCCTGCAATGGACTGGTCTTCTGGAACGATGCTTGATATTTACGAATGGGATACAGGGAAGTTTTTAGGACAGATTCCTCAGGTTGCTCATACGTATTCAGTGGTTGGTAATATGAACGAGTTTCAGCTTGCGATTGGCGAAACAACTTACACTGGAAGAAGCGAACTAAGAACACAGAAAGGAGCAATCATGGATTATGGTAGTTTGATTTATATTGCACTTCAGCGTTCAAAAACTGCACGTGAGGCAATAAAAGTTATAGGCGATTTGATGGATAAGTATGGATATTATAGTACAGGAGAATCATTTTCAATTGCCGATACGAAAGAAGTATGGATTATGGAATTGATAGGAAAAGGCGAAGGCGAGAAAGGTTCTGTTTGGGTTGCTCGTCGCATTCCAGATGGGTACATATCTGCTCATGCAAATCAGGCAAGAATAACTACATTCCCTTTGGATGATTCCGAGAATTGTATATATTCTACTGATGTGATTTCTTTTGCTCGTTCCAAAGGTTGGTTCTCTGGAAAAGATAAGGATTTTAGTTTCTCTGATACTTATGCACCTGTTGACTTCGGAGGTGCAAGGTTCTGTGAAGTTCGTGTCTGGTCTATGTTCAAAGATGTAAATGATGATATGCAAAAATATTTTAATTATGTGAAAGGTGAAGTAGAGCATAATAAAAAATTTGATACTGGCGAGAAAAATCCAAATGGATACGCAACAAACAGAATGCCACTTTGGATAAAACCAAACAGAAAAATAACAGTTCAGGATATGATGGATTTTATGCGAGACCATTTAGAAGGAACTCCGCTTGATATGAGAAAAGATGCTGGAGCTGGTGCTTTTGGATTGCCATATCGTTTTCGTCCTTTAGTGTGGAAAGATATAAACGAAAAAGGCGATACACTTACATATTGTAACGAAAGAGCAACTGCAACTCAACAAACAGGTTTTTCTTTTGTAACACAAAGCAGAAGCGAAATACCTTCTCCAATAGGAGGAATTCTTTGGTTCTCTGTTGATGATGCTGCAAGTTCTGTTTATACGCCAATGTATTCTGGAATGACTCGTATGCCAAAAACTTTTGAACGAGGAAACGGTGCATTGATGGAGTTCTCTGAAACATCAGCATTTTGGATATTTAATCAAGTTTCAAATTTTGCTTATTTGAGATACAGAATAGTACACCCAGATATAGACTCGTTACAGCATAAAATTGAAAAACAAAGTATTGAGTTTGTAAAAGGAATTGATAAAGGTGCCGTTGCGCTGTTTAAAAATGACAAAGAACTCGCAAGAGAATTTATTACTGATTTCTCTGTCAATAGAGCAAACGCATTGGTATATCAATGGAAAGATTTTTATAAATATTTGTTTACAAAATATATGGACGGAAATTTAAAACGACCAAACCCAGGAAAACAAAACCCGCATGTAAAATATCCTGGATACGGAGAGAAATTTTATAAAGAAATTATTAAAGGGACAGGCAATAAGTTTTTGATGCCAAGTGGTGGACATTAATTTAAATTTATTATTGTGATAAAATTTTGTCAAAGTTCTGTTTGCAAACATATATAAACTTGATAATATTATTAATCCCGATACGTTTACGTGTCGGGATATAAAAATATTAAAATAAATTAATTACAATTAACACAGAATTTAAAGTTTTTTTCCCATCTTCAAAATTATTGAAAGTAGTTCGCCAATTTAAAGTTGTGGTATCATAAAATTTAATTTAATTTATTTGAAAATTATTAGAAATACAATAGGAAGAATTATTCCGAAAGTAATATAAATCCCGCCTCTTCCCCAGGCTCCTTTTTTTCCTTTTACCATAAAAATTGAAGACAAGGCAAAGAAGATTAATGCTGCCGAGAAAATATCCGAAAACCATGTCCACCAGATATTTGGATTGTAATGTAAATAATTAACTTCGTAAAAAATAGGTCGCTTTTGTAAAAGTTCGGCATGACCTTTACCTGTTTCAGTATTTACCTGTACAATAGAACCTTTTTCTAAATATATTTTCAGCAAAGTATCGTTTTCGCCTTCCATAGAACCATTTGGGTCGCAATATGAAATATATTTTCTACCACAAGGCACATCGCCCCAAAAAGTTTTTCCTATTAATTTTTGTTTTATCTCTTCTCCAGACAAATAAGTATGTCCTTTATTAATTAACTCTTTTTCTGATATTTGTGAACTTGCTTGCTTTGAAAAAGTTTGCAATGGATAAAAAATACCATAATTTTGTAGACAAATCGTTCAAAATATCAATATCAGAGCTCCCACTTGTATGTACAACAAGTTTATTTTTTATTTTACTTTTAAATATTTTACTTTTGCATATTCTTGGAAGAACATCATCGATTACAGAAATAATATATAAATCAGCTTTATCTGATATTTTTTGTAAATCGTTTGTGTAACAGGTATTTAGAATATTAGCAAGTTTTTTAGCATTAGATTCTGTTCTACTAAAAATTTGAATAATTTCAAATCCTTTTGATTTTTAACTCTTCTGATAAATGTACAGCAACATTACCAGAACCAATAAAAGTTATTTTCATTTTAAGTGTAATTTTTTTTAATTTAATGATATTTGAAAATTAATTAGTATGAAAACTAAAAAATATTGATTTTCAAAACAAATTAACAAATATATGTTTAAGTTTGTAAATATAAAACATAAATTCAAAACGCAAAACAAAAAAATAAGTTATCTTTGCAAAAATTAAAACTTTATGAACTATGAATAACAATATTTCTATTGAAAATATAAACAAAGGTATATCTGCGGGATACATATTTTTAAATAATAATAAAACTAAAATAACTTATCATTGTGCGAGAGATTACACAACATCTTTTAAAAATCCAGAAGAAAAAGTAAGAGCATCTTATTTTGTCGAATTAATATTAAATTATCAATATCCAAATAAACAAATTGATATTGAAGTAACAGTGCCAAGACGAACTCCAAGCGACAGAGCTGATATTGTAATTTTTGAAGATAATTTGTTAAAAACACCATTTCTTGTTGTTGAATGTAAGAAAGACGGAATAACAGATACTGAATTTAAACAAGCAATTGAACAAGCATTCGGTAATGCAAATAGCATAAGAGCAAAATATGCAACTGTTATTGCTGGAAATACAAAATCGGCTTTTAGTGTTCTTGCTTTTGACCCAATGGAAAGAGAGAAAAATGTAATTGCTGATATTCCAGTTAAGTTTGGTAAAGCACCAAAATATAAATATTTAAAAGGAGATAAAGAACGAGATATAAAAATAGTGTCGAGAGAAGAACTAATAAGTACGCTAGAAAAATGCCATACAACTGTTTGGCAAGGAGGAAAAATTGCACCAACAATTGCTTTTGATGAAGTTTCAAAATTACTTTTTTGTAAATTAAAAGATGAAAAAGAGGGAACTTTAAAAAATAAATTTTATGATTTTCAGGTTGGAACACACGAGAGTCCAAAAGAAGTATATAATAGAATAAATAATATTTATCAATCTGCAAAAAAAGAAGATGCCGAAGTCTTCAAAGATGATATAAAATTAGAAGCAAGAATTGTGTATAATGTTGTAGAACATTTACAGTCGCTTGCGTTAAGTAAAATCGACCTTGACACAAAAGGTATTGCTTTTGAGAGATTTATGCAAGATTTTTTCAAAGGGAAAATGGGACAATTTTTTACGCCAAGAGCAATTGTTGAATTCTGCATAAAAATAATGAACCCAGAACAAAGTGATTATATTCTTGACCCCGCATGTGGAAGTGGTGGTTTTTTACTCAA
>JAOZMB010000079.1 GCA_029934515.1 Bacteroidales bacterium | reverse complement strand
AGATGCATCAAAATATTTAAGTGCTGAAAATCAAGGAAATACTATTTTGCAAACATAACAAATAGAAAATAGAAACTAACAAATAAAAACTAACAACTAACAACTAACAACTAACAACTAATTTTGTTATCCATTTTTCGACTTTTGTTGCTTTATAGTTTTCCATTTTATTTAATAATTCGTTTATATTTTCGCTTATTAATAACATTTCTTTATTAGCTTTTTTTAAAAATCCTTTATCTACCATTGTTTTTATAAATGTTTTTAATGGGTTATAAAATCCATTTACATTCAAAATAGCTATTGGTTTTTTATGTAGTCCGAGTTGCGCCCAAGTTAGCATTTCAAAGAATTCTTCTAATGTACCATATCCACCTGGCAATGCAATAACTCCGTCTGATAGTTCGTTCATTTTTATTTTTCTTTCGTGCATTGTTTTAGTTATATAAAGTTTCGTTAGGTTTTTGTGAACGATTCCTTTTTCTTTTATAAATTCAGGGACGACACCGAGTACTTTTCCTCCAACACTTAAAGCTCCATCTGCTATCGCGCCCATTAGTCCAACACTTGCTCCACCATATACAACTTCAATATTTTTCTTAGCTAAATATTGTCCAAGTAAATATGCTTTTTCTTTATAAATTTCATCTGTCCCAAAACTGGAACCACAGAATACAGTTACTCTTTTCATTTATTTTTCTTTAATTAACACTTGAAATTAAACAAGTTACATTTATTTTAGTCTGGATTATATTTTGATTTTGCAAGTATTATTCTTGCATCGTTTTCATTCATAAGCATTTTCAATGATACCTCTGGGTTATTTTTCATATATGATTTCACTATTTTATAGGCAACAAAGACGGCAGCTTTTGGAGCTGATTTTTTTGAAAGCGGAACAGTAAAAGGTCCTTCGCCGACATATTTTGTTATTTCAGATGGTTTTGTGCTGAATAGAAGTTTTTTTCCTGTCAGATAATTCCAGATATTACTCTCGTTCTGATTTGCCCAGTGTAATTGTTTTTCTGTGTATCTCCACTTTATTGTATCGGGTAGTTCTGGCAACATACAGTCAATTATATATCTAATTTTTCCATCGTACAACATATTATCAAGCATATTGTCAGAATCACTTTGATATATAAATTCTGATTTTGTCCAAGCCTCTACAACATCAACTGGAATCATTTCTGCTGTCATCCTTCGCTTTTGATAATTGTAAAACGGCAGATTGGAATAACATTTATTATTGTAACCAAGATATTTATCAAGCGAAATACCTATTATCGAATCGGAAGTAACAACGGATTGATTAAAACCAGATATGCAAGTATATATATTAGGAATATTTTTTTCTGGAAAATAATATTTGTAATGTTTAAATAAACTTGTAAGTTGTTCTTTAAGCAGACTTATATTTGAAAATTTTTCAGATACTGTTTCTTTTATTTTTGCATCGTTACAATATTTCAAAAAATAATAAAGACTATCAGAATAACGCCTACTATTCGAACCACCTATTGCAATTATTTTGTAATTATATATATTATAAAACTCACCATAATCTGACTGGAATTTTGATATATAATAATCAGCACTGTCTTTATTAAATTTGAAAATATCCTTGTCTAACCTTTTAATGTTCAGCTCAATTTCAATATCAGACACATCAATATCAAAATCATCACTATTGCATGATATTAAAAAAAAAATTATCATCACAATTAATACTATTTGTTTTTTCATTTTTAATATTTTTTGAATTTATTTATAATATTTCAGCAAAATTATCATATCTTTTTTTAGTATATACAAAAAAAATTAGATAATAATTAAACGTTCACTAATCATATCAGCAACAAACATTCCTTTTTTACTTAAACGCAAGACATTGTTTTTTCTTATAAAATGTTCAGATTTGATATAGTCAGTTGAATTTTTGATAAAATAATTAAAAAACTTTTCGCCGAAATTATTTTTAATATAATCTGTTTCGATACCTTTCTTTGTACGTATAGCTGTTATTATATAGTCATTGTATTTTGCTGTTTTGTTGAGAATTTCACTATCCCAGAATATATCATTTTTATTGATATTATTTATATATTTTTTCAAATTTGCTGTGTTCCACTGTCGTGAATTACCGTTGTAAGAATGTGCTGATGGACCGAAACCGATATAATTTTTTTGTTCCCAGTAGGATGAGTTATGTCTTGCACGATATCCTTTTTTTGCAAAATTTGATATTTCATAATGAATAAAATTTTTACGCTCTGTTTCGTTTATAAGTAAATAAAAAAGAGACTTGCTTTTGTTCTCTGAAACAGGAATTAATTTACCTTTTTTTTTTTGATTATAAAATTTAGTACCTATTTCATAGCCAATATGATATGCTGATAGATGTGGAATATTCAAATCAAAAAAGATATTCAAATTTTCTTGCCATTTATTAAATGTCATTTTTGGTAAACCGTAAATCAAATCACCACTAATATTTGTAAATCCTTTGTCAAACAGACGTTTTATTGTATCGACTGCTTCCAAAGAATTATGACGACGATTCATCATTAATAAGTCATCATCAAAAAAAGATTGAATACCAACACTTAATCTATTAATTGGAGTTTTCTTCAGAGATTGAATGTATTTATTGTTCAAATCATCTGGATTTGCTTCCAATGTTATTTCTGCTGTTTTTGAAATATCAAAATATTTTTCAATATTTTCAAAAATTATATTAATTTCGCCTTCTATGAGAACAGAAGGCGTGCCACCACCAATATAAATAGTTTCTATTTTATTATTTGACAAGTAATTTTTCCTTAAATAAAATTCTTTTGTTAAAGATTTTAAAAAATTATCTTTATAATTAAATTTTACAGAAGAATAAAAATCACAATAAAAACATCTTTTTTTACAAAAAGGAATATGGATATATATACCAGACATATTTTTTTTAATTATGTATAACGTTTTGATACTATAAACAAAAACCAAAATTTTATGAAAATAAAAAAATATTACAAGTCTATAATTGCAATTATTATTGTAATGATATTGAGTTTACTGCCGAGTGGAAGTGTAAACAAAGTACCTACTATAAAAATTTTACATTTTGACAAATTTATACATTTGTCTGTATATTTTTTATTATCATGTATATTGATATTTGAATTATTTAAAAACACAAAAATAAATATAAAATCAATTTCTATTGCAATTATAATTTTTGTAATGCTCTACGGTGGATTAATTGAAATACTACAAGGAGTCTTTACAGAAACACGAAAAGCTGATTTTATTGATTTTATCGCAAACACAATAGGCTCTATTATTGCAGTAATATTATTTAGAACTCCAATTATATTATCATTATTACATAGACGAATTTAACATTTATAACATCTAAAAGTCAATATAAAATCATTAGAAAATGTTCCAAAATAGAACGTTTTTATGATGAAAAATAGCCAATTTGAGATATGTTGTTATTAGGTCATAAATTCCAAATTGTTAATAACTTTTATAAACCGTTGATTTTCAACGGTTTATTTTTTTTATAAATAATTGTAGTTTTTTATTTTTTTATTTTGAAAAAAAACCATTTTTATCTAATTTTGAAAAGTTATTAACAGCCTATATACATCATTATGTTATAGAAATTTTAAAAAAAAATAATAATAATGTGTAAAACTTAATTTTTTTCAAAAGCCAATCAATAAATTTATTCTATCAAAAAAATATTTTAAATGAAAAAATAATAATTTGTTGTCTTACTTTTAATACAACAATTTTTTTTATTAACTTTGCAAAAAAAATAATTATGAAAATAACAGAATTAAATTTAGAAAAATTTGAAAAAGCAGCAGCCATGCTCAAAGCAATGGCACACCCGACAAGGATAGCGATGTTGAATATGCTTGGTAATGGTAAAAAATTAAGTGTAAGCGAAATTCATAAAGGTTTAAGCATTGAACAATCAATTGCATCACACCATCTTGGTATATTGAAAAAAAAAGATATTCTAAATTCAGAAAGAAAAGGAAAGTGTACATTTTATTATTTAAAAAACAACGACCTCGAGCATATTTTAAATTGTGTAAATAAATGTACAAATTGTGAAGGATAAGACGACAAAATTAAATTAAATACATATTAGCATTTTTGCAATATCATGCCACGATAATCGTGGCATGATAACTTACTTTGTTCTAAGAAACTCTTACTCTTTATCTAATTCTATCTGCCGAACGGACTAAATTTTCATCTTTTTTTATAGCCATTCTTGCCATAATTATAAAAATAAATACAACAAAAGGTAATATTGCAGATATACCTGGTGTAACATCAGGATTTTTTACAACAAAATATGAAAAATATGCAACCAATACAATTGCTCCTATAGAGAGCAAACTGTTGAAAATACACAACCTCATTTGTAAATTTCTGTTTCTAAAAAGAAAAATATTTATTAAATTCAGAAATGTTATAATTCCGAGCAGTCCAGCAAGCGAATAAGTTGTATGAAAAACTTCTCTATTTTTAATATCATCAATGCTGTTAAAATCCATAATGTAATGTCCCGATTCAGGTGTTATAATTTCTGCAAAAGGAAATAAAAACATTATTCCGCTCGCAATAAATGCAAGTAAAAGCCAAATACTTTGAATTCTTTGTATCATAATTGTATATATTAGAATTATTTTGTGGCAAATTTAATATATTATTTCCAAACATCAATTAAGTTTTTACATTTGCACCGTTTTTTTAATTTTAAATTGAAATTATAATGAAAAATTTATTAATTTTATTCACTTTATTATTTATGTTTATGGAGACTTACGCGCAAGAAAAGAAATTTAAAAACTTTAATGATTCATTAAGCTATGCTTTTGGAATCAGTATTGTGAACAACCTGAACAGTCAAAAAATACAGAAGCTCAATACGACTGCTCTTGCTATGGCTTTTGATGATTTTTATAAAGATAAGCCAGCGATGAGCTCCGAAGAAGCAAATGTAGTTGTTCAAACTTTTTTTCAAAACATGGAAGCAAAAAAACATCAGCCAAAAATAACGGAAGGTAAAAAATTCCTTGATGAAAATGCAAAGAAAGAAGGTGTAATTGTAACTAAAAGCGGGTTGCAGTACAAAATTATTAAATCAGGAACAGGAATGGTTCCTAAAACAAGCGATAAAGTAAAGGTTCATTACGAAGGAACTTTAATTAACGGTAATGTTTTCGACAGCTCTTACGAACGAGGTACGCCAGCTGTTTTTGGTGTTACACAAGTTATAAAAGGTTGGACTGAAATATTACAATTAATGAAAGAAGGAGCGAAATATGAAGTCTTTATACCTTATAATTTGGCTTACGGAGAACGAGGCGCAGGCAAAGATATTGAACCATTCAGTACATTAATATTTACAGTAGAACTTATTTCGATTGAAAATTAATTTCACAAACTTAAAATAAATAACTAAAAAATGAGAAGATTATTAATTTTACCAGCATTGTTATTTTTATTAGTAGCAAGCTGCAAAGAGGAAGCGAAAAAATTAACATTAAAAACCTTTAACGATTCGTTAAGTTATGCAATAGGAACAAATATTGCGACAAGTATTGAGAGAGATAAAATAGACAGCCTGAATATTGATGCTCTGGCTACTGCGATGAGAGATTACAATGTTAAAGATACAAGCACTATGACAAAGGCAGAGATGGCATCTGTAATGAAATCTTTTTCTATGGAACATCAAAAGAAAATGCAGGAAGAACAAATGAAACAACAAAAGGAAAAAGAAGCAAAAGACAGAATAGCTTTTAAAGACGAAATAGCAGCAGGCGAAAAATTTCTTAAAGAAAACGCTGCAAAATCAGACGTGAAAACAACAGCAAGCGGTTTGCAGTATAAAGTTATTAAGGAAGGTAAAGGTGCTATTCCAAAAGCTACAGATAAAGTAAAAGTTCATTATAAGGGAACTTTACTTAACGGGACTGTATTTGATAGTTCTTATGACAGAGGTGAACCAGCTGTTTTCGGAGTTAATAGAGTTATTAAAGGATGGACTGAGGCTTTACAATTAATGAAAGTTGGAGCTAAATATGAGCTATATATTCCTTATGAAATTGGATACGGTGTAGGTGGTGCTGGAGAAAAAATACCTCCATTTAGCAATTTAATTTTTGAAGTAGAACTAATATCTATTGAAAGTAAATAAGAACAAAGCATTGCAAATTACGGATAGTCAGATTTGTTTGTTTTTATAAAATAAACATTCGACAATCCGTAATATGCTACAAACAATTATCAATTGTCAGATGTCAATTTTTTAAATGTTTTATAATGTGTTTCTATATATTTTCCATATTTTTTTGCTTGTCCTCTTCCGTTGTAATATTTTGCAAAGCCTTCAAATTCATTATTTTGCAGGTGTTTAATCATTTTTGGATTAAAAAAATCGAACAGTCCGAATATATGGAAACGAATATTTTTTTCAAAATTATTTAACATTTCCTCTACACTTTTATAACCTATTCTTTTAAAGTTAGTTCCAAGAATTTGCGGAGCGCCGTAACTTGCCGAACGTAAAGCGGCATCATTATCCAAACTTCTTGCAAAAGTTAATACCTCCCATTCTTTTTCCTGATTTCCGTGAAATGTTATCCACTTATCCGAAATTTTTTTTCTGAAAAGATGAGATTTCCATTGCTGGCGAGGAGAATATTTGAAATGCTCATCGTAAATATCTTGATTCGTCTTTCCAAAAAAACGGTTGAACAAATGGTTCTCAAATCTAATCAGAACTTTACCGCTTTTGCCGTAACCATTTCCGCCACTCTCAACCGCAAGAACAGCAATTGCAGTAGCAATATCAATTTTAATTTCTTTGCTTAGTACATCAAGCAATCCTCCGAAATTATTGTATATTTTTGCAGTTGTTCTCGCCCCGCGCGAAGAAGGAACGACAATTGTTTTTGATGGTTCAAGTTTAATATTTTTTAATTTTGGTTTGTCCTTCAGAAAATTCCTATTCTTTTGTTTTTCAGCTGGTTTAGATTTTATTGAACGGTCAATAAATTTTGCAGAAACAAAAGAATAATCAGTTTTGTAACGTATTTTATACCATTTTGGCAAGGTCATAACAATCTCAACAATATCATTTCTTCGTAGTTTGCCTACAATTTTTGAGCTACCAACAGCATCGCTTCTAACATTAAGAACTCGCGCAGTAACTCTTCCTCTATGAAATGAAACATATTTGCTTGACACATAAGCATCTTTATCTTTGTACTGAAATCTATACCAATTATTCTCTGTAAGTTCTAAAATATCTATCGAACTACCACTTAATAATTGACCTATAACACTTCCATCTTTTCCTGCTTTATCCCTTACATTGAGAATACGAGCAGTAATTATTCCTGACATTATAATTTCTTTATTCTTCATAAATTTTTGAATATTATGATTTTAAAATGAATAATTAATATTTTTATTTATAAATAATATTTTGATAAAATTAGGCTTTTTTATAACCTATTTTACAATTTTTGTTCGTAAAAATAAAATCAATTTTCGACTTAAAAAAGTTATAACTTAACATTTCAAAATCATTTTATTTTCAATATAGTTGGTGAATAATAAGTTATTTGGCTGGCAAATGTAATATATATAGGCAATATATTTATTATAATACAAAAAAAATCAATTTTTTTTTTGTATTTTTAAATTTTAAAAGTAGCATGGATTTACCAGAGGGTGGATTAACATGGGGAGTTCAAACTTTTATATTAACAAAAAATGGAGCAGAAGGTTATACTGTTACAAATATAACAAACAGAAATATACCTACACAAATTTTAAAATAGAAAAAGTTTTATATTATGTAAAGCATCCAATTTATGGGTGCTTTATTTATTTATCAATGTCGAGAGTCAAAAATTTATAAATCAAATTCAAAAAATAGAATATTATCCAAAATGATAAACATAAATATTGTAAATAATATGTTAGTTGTTAGTTGCTATTTGTTAGTTATTATTTATTAGTTATTATGCGAATTAACAGTTAAAATTTGTAAATTATAAGTTAAATTTTATAAAGTTAGTAAAATATTTTTTTTTAAAACATATAAATCAATATATTAGAGGATTATTTCAAATATTAACTCTTTTAATCAATGATCCATATGGAAAATAAATTAAAATTAGTTGCTAATGCGAATCAATGGTTGGAAAAAAACCATTTTAAGGCATTTATAATCAAGAATCAAGAAATAGAATTGAAATAATAATAAATTAAAACTGTTTTACAGTAACTTACGATTTTAACCCTTGATTCGCATTATTAATCAATTTATAAAATTAAAATAAGAAAATATAAATTATGGCATACGGCAATTTTACAACAATAAGACAAATAAAAGAAGAACTTGGAGTAATATCAAGATATTGTGATTTATTTAAAAAAATAGAAAAAGTAGAACCAAGTGAATGGCTAAAAACTACATTGTCTTATAGTTATTTTATGCGTTCCAAAAATGAAAAATCAAAATCTGAAACAATTGTACAACCAATATTAATGGAAATTGTAAAAAATAACAAAGATTTTATTACTTTTTTTTCTGGAAATACAATAGATGCCGACAAAGAAAGAGGACTAAACGGAGAATGTGATTTTGTTATTACAAATGATATTGGTTCTTTATATATAGAATCATCTATTTTACAAATTGTTGAAGCAAAAGACCATAACTTGAAATTAGGAATCTCGCAGTGTGCAGCACAAATGATAGGAGCAAAAATTTTTAACGAAAAAAACAATGTAGCGATTGACTGTATATACGGCTGCGCAACAACTGGAGATGTATGGCAATTTATGAAATTTTTGGATAATAAAGTTT
This sequence comes from Bacteroidales bacterium, assembly GCA_029934515.1. GTDB lineage: Bacteria > Bacteroidota > Bacteroidia > Bacteroidales > JAADGE01 > JAOZMB01. The sequence goes on along the minus strand of JAOZMB010000079.1, from coordinate 7,083 downwards.
TTATTGATACAAAAAAATATTATCTAAGTGAAGTTGAAAATATACTCGGAATATTTCAAACAATTATTAATCAATTTATAAAATTAAAATAATAAAATATAAATATAAATTATAAAATACAAAAAAATTAATACATTTGCATTTAATATAATTTTTTTAATAAATAATACTTTATAAATGGAACTGAACCTTAAAAAACCTATCGCATTTTTCGACCTTGAAACAACAGGTATTGATATTGCAAAAGATAGAATAGTGGAAATCTCAATTTTCAAAGTCAATCCAAATCAGAGTACAGAATCGAAAACGATGAGGATAAATCCTACAATCCCGATACCAAAAATAACCTCAAAAATTCATGGTATTTATGATAAAGATGTAAAGAATGCTCCTACTTTTGCACAAGAAGCAAAAAATATAGCAAAATTCTTTGATGGTTGTGATTTAGCTGGTTATAATTCAAATCGTTTTGATATTCCTTTGCTTATGGAAGAGTTCTTACGGGTAAATATTGATTTTGTCGTAAAAAATAGAAAATTAGTTGATGTTCAGGTTATTTTTCATAAAAAAGAATCTCGAACCCTGTCGGGAGCTTATAAGTTCTTTTGTGATAAAGAATTAGAAAATGCTCACAGTGCTGAAGCAGATACAAAAGCTACATACGAAATTCTTAAAGCTCAGTTGGATAAATACGACGACCTAAAAAATGATGTTAATGCTCTATCAAAGTTTTCGCATCAAAATAATTTTGCCGATTTTGCGGGAAGAATTATTTATAATAAAAAAGGAAAAGAAACTTTTAATTTCGGAAAATACAAAGGTAAAGCCGTAGAAGATGTATTTAAGAAAGATAAAGGTTATTTCGCTTGGATGCTGAACGCAGACTTCCCTAGATATACAAAAAAAATATTAACAGACATAAAACTTCGTAAATTTGGAATATAAATAATTGGTAATGAACAACAACACATTTCTATTTTATGAAAAAAATTAATTTAACAACGAGCATTTATGAATACTATTCTTGTAAAGAATTTAGTGCAGAAGAACAAGAACTGATAAAAAAATGTAAAGAAGCAGTAAAATATTCTTATGCTCCTTATTCAAAATTCAATGTAGGCGCAGCTGTTTTGCTCGCAAATGGTGAAATTATAAGCGGTTCAAATCAAGAGAACGTTGCTTATCCGTCTGGTTTGTGTGCTGAGCGTGTAGCTATTTTTTATGCAAATTCAAAATTTCCTGATATTCCAGTAAAATCAATTGCAATAACAGCTTTTACAAGAAATAAATATATAGAAAATCCTGTTCCTCCATGTGGCGCATGCCGACAGGTTATAATCGAAACAGAAACAAGATTTAAAACAGCTATTAAAATTATTCTTGTAAGCAGAAATAAGATAACAGTTATCGAAGATGCAAAAATATTATTGCCACTGAATTTTAATAAAAACTCATTGTAAATTAATAAGTAATATTGAAAATCAATTGGAAATGCAATATGTTAATTTATTTTTTTTTATTTTGCTAATATTTGTGAAATTATTAGACATGTGCAATAAAAAAAATCTTCAGCGTACCACAACCAGATAGGTTCGGGTACGCTGATATCACAATTTGCCTAATATAAAATATTGAATATGAAACAAATACAATATAAACTATTTTTATTATTATTTTTTTTGGTTTGTTTTTTGCAAATTTATTCGCAAATAAAAAGTATTGGAACACCTATAATAAAAAATTATTTACCAGAAGAATACAATTTTGGTTCACAAAACTGGTCGATTGTTCAAACAAAAGAAGGATTAATGTATTTTGGTAATACAGATGGATTATTGGAATACGATGGAACAAATTGGAGAAGAATTGAAATGCCCAACAAAAGTGCCGTGAGGTCGCTAACAATTGATGATAACGGAACTGTATATGTTGGTGCAATTAATGAGTTCGGTTATTTGGATACAGACTCAACTGGAACGACATGTTATATTTCATTGATAAATAAATTAAGCAAAGAGAACCAGAATTTTTCTAATGTCTGGAGAACATTCAAAATAAAAGAAGGAATTATATTTCATTCTTTCAAAGCTGCATTCCTATTCAAAAAAGGAGAAATAACAGTTTTTAAACCAGAAAAATCTTTCCATCTTGCATTTCAAGTTAACGAAAAATATTATGCCGTACAACTAGGAAAAGGTATTTATACAATTAAAAACAATGAATTAGTACTTATTGATAATACTTCTGAAATAATTAATTCAGCTATATTCTTTATGTTGCCTTACAATAAAAATATTCTAATAGGTACACGATTTGACGGACTTTATATGTACGATGGAAACAATTTTACAAAATGGAACACACCGATAAATACTTTCTTGAATAAAAAAAAAATTACTAATGCATGTTCGATTAATAAAAATAATTATGCCGTTTCAACAGCATATGATGGTATTGTTATTTTTGATAAAAATGGAAAAATAATTCAACATATAAACAAAGAAAACGGATTGCAAAATAATGCCGTTTGGGATATATATACTGATAAAGATAAAAACTTATGGCTGGCTCTTAATTACGGTATTTCTTATATTAGTATTTCATCACCATTTACGGTTTACAACGAAACAAATAAGTTAAGCTCTACAATTTACAGTTTGTTGTTTGATAAAAATATTTTATATGCCGGAACACAGTCTGGACTTTTTTATAAAAAACAAAATAAAAACGCTATACATAAAAAAGAAACGTTCAAAAAAATTGATAAATTTGAAACTCAAATATGGGGAATAAACAAAATTAAAAATAAAATTTTATGCTCATCAAATACCGGTTTATACACAGTTGCAGACGGTCATGTGGAAAAAATAAATGCAGGCTCTAACTTTACGCAATCAAATTTTTGGAAAACAATTGAATTGAAAAACCATCCAAATATAATAATTGCTTGCACACGCAATGGTTTTTTAGTTTTTGAAATTATTGATAATAATGTTGTTTTTAGAAAATTAATAAAAGGTTTTGAAAAAAATGTGCGTTTTGTCGAAGAAGATAAAAATGGATATATCTGGGTATCGGAAATAACAACTGGTGTGTTCAAAATAAAATTTGATGAAAATTTAGACAGTGTTATAGAAAATAAATTATATACATCAAAAGACGGTTTGCCTTCAAATCATAAGAACATTGTCTTCGAGATTGATAATAAACTAATTATTGCTAGCGAAAATGGATTTTATCATTTTAATAAAAATAAAGACCTGTTCGAACCAATAAATGAAATTAATAAACATTTTAATAATGAACATATTGAGATAAGTAACATTTCGTCTGATTATGAAAATAAAATATGGTTTTGTGGAACAAATTTAAAAGATGAAAGCATTATTGGTGGAGTGTTTTCAAAAAATAAAAACGGAGTTTATTCTTTGAAAAAAAATTTCTTAAATATCTTACAAAACATGAACTTACAGGCGATATATACTTTTGATAAAGAAAATATTTTTTTTGCTACAAAGAAAGGAATAGTACACTATAATCCAGAGAATGAAAAACAAAATTATTCAAAAAAATCTTTTAAAGTAATTATAAGAAAAATAGAAATACTTTCAAATAACGATTCTTTGATTTATGGAGGAAGTTTATATTTTAATGATAAAGAAAAACCAAAAATATTAGAATTTAAAAATAATTCTATTGGGTTTATTTATTCTGCATTATTTTTTGAAATGAACGATGCTGTTCTATATTCAACATATTTAGAAGGCTTTGACAACACACCAACAGAATGGGGAAAGAACATAAAAAAAGAATATACAAATTTGTCGGAAGGAAAGTACACATTTAAAGTTAAAGCAAAAAATATTTTTGGTGTCGAAAGCGAATACGGAACTTACGAATTTATAATATTACCGCCATGGTACCGTACATTTTGGGCTTATTGTTTGTATCTGTTTTTATTAATTTTATTTATTTATATTACAGTAAAATTAAATAGCCAGAGACTTATCAAAGCAAAAATAAGACTTGAAGGAATTGTAAAGGAACGAATAATAGAAATAATCAAACAAAAAGAAGAAATACAAACACAAGCTGATAGATTAAAACTTGTAAATGCAGAGTTAATCAAACAAAAAGAAGAAATACAAACACAAGCTGAAGAATTGCTTTTTACTTCAAATATACTTGAGAAGCAAAATACTAAACTTGAATTCCAACACAAACAAATAACAGATAGTGTAAGATATGCGAAAGATATACAACAGGCAACGCTTCCATTGGCATATAAAATAAAACAACATTTTGATATATTTATTTTATATCGTCCCAAAGATATTGTTTCAGGAGATTTCTACTGGTTTACGGTTTTTGATATTAATATTTCAAAAGAACCAGAATATATAAAATTTATTGCTGTTGTTGATTGTACAGGACATGGTGTTCCCGGTGCTTTTATGAGTATGATAGGAATACAATTATTAAATAAAATTGTAAACGAAGATAAAATTATAGAACCAGCAGAAATTTTGTTAAAATTGCACAAAGGAATTACTTATGCACTAAAACAAGAAAAAAATGATAACCATGATGGTATGGATTTATGTTTATGCAGAATAGAAAAACAAAAAAACGATAAAACAAAGATAACATTTGCTGGAGCAAAGCGTCCTCTTTATTATTTTGAAAAAACAACAAACAAACTATCACGAATAAAAGGCGACAGAAAGTCAATAGGTGGAAAAAAAAGAGGAAACACACAGAAACTATTTTTTACAAACAAAGAAATCATTTTGCAACGTGGCGATATGATTTATCTGACAACAGACGGATATATAGACCAGAATAATAAAGAACGACAAAAAATAGGTTCAACAAAATTGAAAGAAATAATAAATAATATTGCAAACAAATCATTAGTTGAACAAAAACAAATACTCGAAAAAGAACTTGACAATTGGCAAGGTAAAGAAAAACAACGTGATGATGTGTTGGTTTTTGGAGTGAAATTATAGAGAAAATTTGGAACTCGCTTGATTTTAATCTTAAATTTTATCAAAAAATATGAAATCCAAACACAAACTGAAAATTTATTGACTGACCTAACCTGCGTAAGGTCAGTTACAATATAAAAATTTTACGGCTTGCAAATATGAGTAAATTTTTTTTTAATCTTCGTAATCAAAACAATCAAAACCCTTTGAAACAAAATATTCGTAACGAACATCATTTTTTTATTTGGAAGAATATTTTCTAATTTTTCGAGAATAACAAAGTTCCAAAATCTGCCAATTATGTATCCTCCTTTTATTGTTTTTGTTTTGTTTAAAGTCATTGCGGCAAGCATTTCAGCCAGAACCTGATATTATGGATTGCCACTTGATTTTATTCCTCGTTTATATTCTTGTAAGAAAAAATAAGGTGTTTTTGGCTCGTCTATTCCAGTAGCAACAAAAAAATCTGGAAACACGCTTAACGTCCAACCATTTAATTTGCAATTTATTGCATACTGGTACCAGTCCTTAACATGCTTGTCTCTAAACTCTATTTTATTAAGAACAGGCACTATAAATTTTGCGGTTAAAGTTTGTTCATTAAAAGCTTGTAAATAGATAATGTTGTCTTTTATTAGTTTTTTCAAAAATAGTTCTTCCTCTTTTTTAAGTTCGTATTTATATGAAAACCATTCTTCGAACTTATCTTCCTCAACAGCTTGTTCGATATTTACAATTTCTATTAACTTTTCTATTGTTGCGGCACGGAAGTTTAATTTTTTCTCGCTCTTTCCTAATATTTTTTGTTCATTTGACAGCCATGCTTCAAGTTTTACTTTATCTATTGTTCCCTATGAGTTCGTAATTTTCAGTAATCCAGTTATGACATCTTCTAAAACAACTGTTTCTTTTTCATTCATAATATTTAGTTTTTAGTGGTTAGTTTTTAGTTGTTAGTGATTAGTTTCTATTTGTTTATTTTTCAGCACTTAAATATTTTAATGCGCTGCCTTTAACAATTAAATCTTTGTGCATGTACAGTGTTTTAACTTGAAAAGAATAGAACAAACAGATAAACAACTTGTGAAAAACTCATGTAGAACGCAAAGATATTTTATTTAATTTTTTCAAGCAATTTGTTGATTTCTGTTTTTAATTTAGGCAAATCTTTTGAAATTATCCCCCAAATTATTGTATCATCAACAGTATCATAATTATGAATGATAAAATTTCTTGTTTGAACTATTCTACGAGCATTTGTAATTTTAATATTCGGTTCTTTTTTTTAAATCCGATTCACTGCTTCACCTATTATTTCAAATTCTCTTTCTATACCGCGTCGCAATAATTTGTTTTTTTGATATTCAAAAAAATCTCGTTTTTCGCCAAGATATTCAAATATTGAATTGATTGATGTTGAAATGTCGTACAAATACTTTTTAATTTCGTCTTTCATAAATTAAGATTTTTGTTTTTTCCATTACATTAATAAAATATGGATTAGCTAACATATTTACTGTTAATAAATCAATTTCTCGTTCTAATCGTTTTTCAAATAATTCATGTAAAATAAAATAATTATCTGTATATTTTTCAATTGATATATTTTTTTGAAAATTTACAAGAAAATCAATATCACTTTCATCGTTAAATTTTTCTGTGCAAACAGAACCAAAAGCATACAATTGTTTTACATTATATTTATCACAATATCTTCCTAACTCGTAAATATTATCTCTTAGTATTTTATTCATAATTATTTTTATTACTTCAAAAATATAAAGAACTATTTTTTCAATATTAATTTTACATTCAATTATACCAAGAAAATCATTTACTTTTCGTTTGTGAATTTCAGAACAAGTAATAAAATCTGTATTATTGATTATTTTATCAAAGTGTGTAAAATATTTTGCTATCATTGTAATTGATTTAATTCGTTCAAAAACTCTGTATATACTTCATATTCACCACTCCAAATCATAAAATCATCATTTTCGCTTTCATCTCCAAAATCGCCTTTTGAATAACGATTATAAAATTTCGGCATGTTTCATAATTAGTTTACACTAAAAAAGGTTCTTTTTGTGTA
>JAOZMB010000078.1:10837-16062 GCA_029934515.1 Bacteroidales bacterium | reverse complement strand
TTGTAATTGCTTGTTTTGACATATTTTATTTTTTTCTGATTAGCACGAAATGTAATTCCAAGTTCACACGCATGCAAAAGTAGATTAAATATTCCAAAGAATGCAAAATATTTTAAGTCTTGATACAATTCTATATGGTAATCGTACCTATTTTTTATTCGTAAAGGTCTGTGAAAACACCGCCAAATCGCAAGTCTATCCTAAATAATAACTAAAAACATTGTACGAACTTACAACGAATGAAATTGTAAATTTTGAATCTATTTTTTTAATAACTAAATATAATTTATATGAAACAATCATTTCTCGACAAATTTATGTGTCGGAAAGGTTTAACAACTGCTTTTTGAACAATTGCGATATTTATGGTATCTGCATTGATTTATTACACTGCAAATTTGCAAAAATAAGTTTCACCAATTCCTCAAATAGTAAAGTCTGTGAGTGGCGAAGAACTTTATAACTATGATTATGTATTAGACGGGAAGATTTTTTAATGAATAGTTTTTTATTTCCGTACTTAATTTTTGATTATTTTAAATTTATATTGCTAAGTAAATTACAAATTATAAATTATGAATTACGAATTGGTTTACACCTGATAATAAGTATTTTACAAAAAATAAATCATGAAGTTATTTTTTAACCATTACTAATCATTTTTTTCGTTTTTCGTTTACGATAAATATCAAAACATAGAAACAACCAAAATAAAATAATCGAAATAATTGAAATATAAGTGATTAATTGTGAATATTGATTAACATAATATATTTCGAGTTCGTGTTTGCCTTTTTGTAAGACTATTCCAGTGAAACCGATATTTACTCTTGATAGTTCTTCGTTTTTTCCGTTAACTTTAATTTTCCAACCATTATCATAAGGAATTGTAAGGAACAGCATTTTTGTTTTTGGTAATTCTATTGATGCCGTAATTCTGCTGTTTGTAAATTTTTTGATTTGCAAAGTGTCTTTTCTTAGTTCTTTTACAAAGGTTTCGTATATTTTAAAATTAAATAATCTGTCATCAATAAATATATTTGTATCGCCGAGAGCAATTTGTTCGAGATTATTTACATTAAGAATATCTTCTTTATTATAAACAAATCCGTTCAATAAAAGCAATTCTTCTTGAAATGTATTTACACAATGTTTAATTATTTTAAATTTGAATTTATTTGTTATTTCTTTTCCAATAAGCATTTCTGTTTCGGCGAGAAGGTCTTCTTTTTTATCAAATTCTTTGTTCAATATTGCCGTCATATTTTTTGCAACGTTCTCGCCAAGTTTTGGTTGTCCTACGATTGTAAATTCCTGTTTTATATTGTTGAGAGAATGTTGTGTTACTCTATATTTTATGAGTTCTTTGAAGTCATCGAAATTAATATACTTATCATAAGTATAACCAAAAGGCAGATAAAAACGATTTTTAAGTATTGTAACACCAGCTTTGCTACTTAAAGAATCAAAACCAACTCTCATAAATTCTGGGCGTTCGCTTTTGCTTAAATGATATTTTATATTTCCGAAAGTTTGCAATAGCGGTTTTCCTCTGAAACCAGTCAACCAGCGTGTAGCTGTTTCATCGCCTTTTTGTATTAATTCCATTTCTTCCAAAAAATGAACATAATTTAATTGATTAAAAGAAGAATAACTTGTTGTTCCGTAATATCCCTGCGCCTGAGCATCGTTAAGGCTTCCGTGAATAGCATTGCCAGATTGATAATCTTTCTCTGTGCGATAAAATTTAGATTTATCAATTGACTTTATGTAATTCACAGCTTCAATAGTTCCGTCTTTATAACCTCCTGCATTTTGCTCGAACTCAGCTTTCGTTACAGGGACTCTGTCATCATAAGAATTATACGAAAAATAACTCAACTCTACAACCAAAAGTAATATTAATCCTATTTGAGCAAAAGATTTATATTGAGGTTTTGACATCAAGAATATTAAACCAGAATATAAAATTAGTAAAAGGACTATTATTTTTCTTAAATTATTATCAATAGCTGATATCGGAATTGAATCGTATGGAAAGAATAACACAACAAGCAAAAGAACAAATGTTCCTGCGAGTAGCGGTAAATTTAATTTAAAATTTTTATCTAATTCATTTAGAGCATAAATGCTGTAAAACAATAATGTAAACGGAATAAAAAAGTCAAACCCGTAGCGGAAATAATCACCTGTAAATGCGAGGAAAGCGTGTCGTAAATATGGAAACAGCAATGTTAAAATCCAAAATCCGAGAAAGCTTCCGAAAATAATTTTTCTTCGTTTGTTCAAATGTATAAAAACTTGCGGGAAGATTAGAAGTGTTAGTAACCCAATATAAAATAAAGGTGCTTCGAAATAGTTTTGCCAGCCAGCGAATTCACTTCCTGTTCCTATTATATCGCTTGAAAAAAATCTTAATAATGTTGTGGCACCGAGGTTTGATTGTTCAATAAGCTCTTCGCCTCCACTTAATGTTTTGCTATAAGAGGCATTACCAGAAACGCGCGGACTGAAAAATATTTTTAGAAAATAATGATAAGCAGTACTTGTATTCATAATAATTCCAACAATTCCAAGACCGACCATCTTTCCTGTAATTAATAGGAACGATTTAATTGATTCTCCTTTTGTTGATAGAAAACGAAATAAAAAATAAAGTGTTAAAAATAAAGTATAGATAAAAAGTAGGAATAGATTACTACTTAAAAACAATACAGCAAAAGGGAAAAAATACCATCTATTTTTTACATATAACTGTTCGAATGCAAACAAAAGGAATATTATCAAAAAAATATATCCAGAGAAACTCCAAGAACTGCCAACAACCATGTAACCAGAGAATGTAATTAATAAAGCTCCAATTATAGAACTAAATTTATTTACTGATAAAGTTCTTTGATAAAAGTAAAAAAGTATTCCACTTAACAAAAAATGGAAAATAAAAGACCTTGTAAAACTACCGTAGATAAAATAATTAATTCCAAAAATAGATGTTCCGATATAATTTATAAATCTTACAAACAAACCGTAAGGATTGGTTACCATAGTATTACTGAATGTATGCCCCATACCTTCATAAAAAGACCAGCTTGCTTTTGTATCTTCCAACAAGATATTAAACCTGTGTACTACGGCAGGATAATTTTGATTTAATGTGTCGCTTCCAATATCTTTAAAATAAAATAAAAAATCAGCAGAAAGATAATTAAAAAATGAAACAAGACCGATGAAAATCATTAAACCAATTGCCAACCAAATATTAAAATAATTTTTCTTAAAAACAACTTGCTCTTTTATGACAGGTGCTTTGCGTTTTTGTTTATTTTTCTTTTGAGTATATTTTTGTTGTGTTTTTTTGTAAGATACCTTTTTATTACGTTTCATAATTTTTGTAAATTTATTTCGCTAATCATTTTTTTGTAAACTTCAATATACATGTCTGTAACAATTGAATTATCAAATTTATTTTTTATGGAATGATGAGCTTTTTTTGAAATTTCATTGTAATTATTATTATATAAAATCCATTCTATTCCGAAAAGCAAATCATCTGTATCAAACGGTTTTGCGAGGTAACCATTTTTCTTATGAATTATCATATCGGGCATACCTCCAATATTAAAAGCAACAGCTGGAGTGCCACAGGATAAAGCTTCCAAAACAACATTTGACAAATTTTCCTGTCTTGAAGGAATTATAATAACATCAGCGGCAGAATAAACAATTCTAATTAATTCGGGGTCTGAAATATGTCCGAGATAAAGAATTTCTAAGTCATTTGTTATATTATTTTGCTTTTTTTTAGAACCAAATACAGTTAATATTTTATCAGATTTTACTTTCATTTTTAGTAATGCTTTTTCTAATAAATCATAAGCTTTGCGCAAATCTTTTGTTCCACCAATTGCACCAAATAATATTACTTTTTTATTCTCTGATAAAGATAATCGTTTTTTTGCTTCTTTTTTGGGTATAGGAAAGAATTTTTTTGTATCAATACAATTAGGAATATTATGAATTGTATTTTTAGACAACAAACTGCTATCAGAAGCACAATTTGCAAGCCATTTACTCAATCCATTAATATGTAGATTTTTAATTTGATTATAAATTTGTTTTTTACGTTTGAAAATTCTAAAATTTAATTTGCTACTTTTGCGCAACATTGGACATTTTACACAATTTGTTTTATATTTTTCACATTCGTTATCGTAATGACAACCACCCGTAAATGCCCACATATCATGTAGCGACCAGAAAATAGGAACATTAAAAATTTTAAGATTTTCTATTTTAATAAAACCACCGTTAATCCAATGAAGATGAATTATATCTGGCTTTATATTTTTGATTTTTTTATAAACATTATTTGGTAACCATGAAATTGAGTAAATATTTTTTTTATCTTTTAAAACAAATCGCAAAGGAATATAATCAATTACGGAACGCAATTTATTTATATATCTAAACGAACTGTTTTTTATTACAAATTCATCGGTCGTTTTTTTGTGCTGAACCAACATAAACGATTCAACACCCTTATTGCGTAGGGCTGTGTGAAGTCGGAAGGCAGCTATTCCTGCTCCGCCGGTAATGTCAGTTGTGCTTATATGTAATATTTTCATCTCCAAGCAAAGATATTTAGTAAATTATTATGAATTTTATTTTTTCGAGTCTCATTATTTATTTTTCATTTTGTCATTGGTTTTTCTGCAATAATTCTAACTTGATGCCACGAATTTTCAAACCTTGCATAAACATGACAAATTAGATTAAATATTTTACGGTTAAAGATTTTAGCAATTTTATTATAATAAGGTGGCCATTTATGAATATATGATTTTGATTCTATAACTTTAAATCCTGCTTCGGTAAATAAATTACCTATTGCCATTGGACTCCAACTGTAAAGATGATAATTAATATCATTGTGTTCGTATTTATATTTAATTGATTCACATGGAACAATGAAAATAATTTTCCCACCTTGTTTTAATATACAAAATAAATCTTTTAACTCATTCAATGGGTGTGTTGTGTGTTCTAACGCATTGTTTGATATTATTACATCTGCAAAGTTATTTTTAATCTCTCTTGATTTTTCTACGGTAACAACTCCAAGTTTCTTTGCATTATTTCTTGCAGTTTCATTTATCTCTATTCCAATTTTTTCTTTACAGTTGATATTATTTAGCAAAAAACCTCCTCCACATCCAAAATCAATA
>JAOZMB010000078.1:0-10737 GCA_029934515.1 Bacteroidales bacterium | reverse complement strand
TTTTTTTAAGCGTATTATCACTTGTTCAAAATAAATATTAAATTTACTTATATTTCTGTAAAATAGTTCTACTTCTTTTCTTGCTACCGAGTCATCAAAGTTTGAATGTTTTATTACTTTAATTTCATTAGCTAACTTTTTCCAAAAGAAAATATTACTTGAACCTTCTCCGCAATTTTCTCCTGTTCCGTCAAAACCAATATTATTACAAAGAGAAGGATATGGATGAAGCGAACTGCCTCCTTTCAGAAAAAAAGATGCATACCATTTTACAGCCCACGTTTTATTTCTTCTTTTTATATTTTGAATTAATTGGTCTGTAAATTTATAAGCACCATTTAAGTTGAATGTTTTGATTAAGTTTTTTCGCTTCAGTTCTGCAAGTAAAATTTGGGGGTCGGGATTAAAGTTTTCCCATCTATCACTCCATGTCGCCCACCCCCAACATGATGCAGTGTTATAAAAAAAAGTATCTGGCAAAGTATTTTTTACAGGAAACATATATCCGCTAATGTGCATTACTTGCTTTTCATTTTTGTATAATGTTAAAGCATCATTCATATATTTTAGAAAACCAGATGAAGTAATAATATCATCTTCCAAAACAATTATTTTCCCGTATTCATTAACAATCTCTGTTACACCTGTAATAATATTATCGGCTAAACCGAAATTTTTTTCTCTTTCAATGATTGTTATTTTTTTGAAGCCAGCTATTGTCTTTATGTATTGTCTTACTTTTTCTATATCATTATCTTCTTCTTTCTTTTTTCTTTTTCCGTCTGCATATATAAAAAGTTCACTTTCTTTTGCTAATTTATTTTTTTGTAGTGCTTCTACAGTTTGTTGTGTATGCCAAGGTCTGTTATAAACAAACAATACAATTGGTGATAAATTCATTCGAAATAAGTTAATAGTTTTTGTAAAATTTTTTTAGAATAAACATAAAATATGTTCTTGTGTATTTTTTTAATTGAAAAATTCAATATTTCTTTAAAAATAATATCATCGTATTTTAATTGAGCTTTTTTGGCTAAGTCAATAGCAAAGCCGTATTGTTTTTTTGTAATAGCAATTGCACATGATAGAAGTAAATCTCTTTTGTTGATTAAATTATCGCTCTCATAAGTATTAAAATAAGATACTTCTACCCAGCCTGGCGAAGACTTTAATAAGTTTGCAAAACGAAAAATTTTATTTTGAAATTTATTAAATTCCTTTTTGAAATTTCCTTGTTCTATTCTTTGACTTCCTCTTACAAGCATATCACTCATCCAGAAATTTTTGTTATTCATATATTTCATTATTGAGTATAACAAATCTTCTCCTTTATAAGCGTTTATTATACCTGGTTCAAATTCAGCTACAATAATATTATCAGAGATTTCTGAATTGATAGATTCAAAAATTCTTAAATCAGTACCTTGCGAATCTGTTTTAAACCAATCAATATAATTTATATTCATTTCTTTTAATATATCATTTATTGTTGTGCTTTGCAGACTAATTTTTTCTTCAACTTCGAATAGTTTAGCAAATGCCCATTTGCTTAATTCTTTTTCATTAGGTTTTAATCTACCAGAACAAAAAGGATATGATGTTAGATAAAAATCTGTTTTTTCTGTTTTTTCTGATACAATTTTATTGACTATATATAGTTTTTTGTAGCCTTTGTTTTCACTTTCAAAAAACTCAGTTTCTCGTATATCTGCATCTAAACCAATACAAATTGAATATTTTGCTAATTTTTTCCATGAATTATGAATTTCTCCCGAAGCTCCAATATCAATAAATACTGGTGGCTTTTCGAGTATTTCTTTTTGTTGCATTATTTTTTTTATCATTATTTTTTGTTATTTTAGTTTGGTAAAACAAATTCACATATAATAAAACAGTACTCTCTTTTTCTTTTATAAACGACCAGTTAATTAAAAGAAATCACTTTTTTCGTTAATCTCTTTGTATTTTTCTTCACTTATTAAACTCAATGCTCTTTGCACTATAAATCTGTGAGAATCTATTCTTATATTATGCAATAACATTAAATTCATTTTATTACTATTTCTTTTTTTTAAAAATAATTTTTCTACAATATGTTTTATTTTTTGTAAAAAAGTAGAATTTTCAGGCAAAACCCCTAATGCTATTTTATAATAATTGTAATAATATTTATAAAATAACTCTAAGGATATTTTATTATTTAATTTTTCATAATCATTTTCTAACAAAGAATTTAAGTAATCTATATCAAAATTTACATTTTTTTTTGAAACAACACATGTCTTTCCGTCTTTCATTTTGTGATAAATAATATCAAATTTAATTTCTTTCCCTTTTTCAAATTCTAAAACTATGCTGTAACTATCATCACTTTTATCCTTAAAACTGGCTGTGTCAAAATAAAAATTTCCTAAGCTATAAAAAATTAGAGATTTTTTATATTTTTCATAAGATTGTGGAACATGTGGGTGATGACCTACAATTACATCTACACCAGCATCACAAAGTCTTTTGTACCTGTTTCTTATCTCTTTTATAGGTATTTTAATACACTCAACACCTGCATGAGCTGCAAAAACAACAAAATCAACTTCTGCTTTTATTTTTCTTACTGTGTCTTCAATTTTATCATTAAATAACCAAGCGTATCCTCCTCTGTATTCCTCCTTTTCATACAAACATCCAAATTCGTTTTCACATGCAGCTAAGATTCCAATTTTAAGATTATTTATAATTACTATTTTTGGTTGATATGCTTGTTTAAAATTCAGTCCTCCTCCAATAAAATTAATATTATATTTTATTAGTTCTTTTATTGTATCATCTAAAGCATTTTGTCCGTAATCATAAATATGGTTGTTTGCTAAAGATACAAAATTAAATCCGCTATTACTAATATATTCTATTGAATATTTTGATTGATATATATGAGTACCTGCTTTTTTAATTGGTTGCATATTTCTTGTTTCTATAGGAGCCTCGAAATTACACATTGATATTTCACATTTTTTTATAATATTTTTTAAATTATTATCAATGAAGTTTTTATTAGATGTGTAATTGACAAGATCACCGCATGCAAAAAATTTAATACTCATAATTTCAAACTTTTTTCAATTGTTTTAATTATATAATATCCGTGGAGTGCATCTAAAAAATTATTTTTGTAACCTAACAAATATAATATATCGTTAAGTTTAGGTATGTATAAAAGTTGATTTTTCAGTCTCTCGTATATTGAAAGTTTTGACAATGTTTTATTAATTTCGATTAATTTTGTTTCATTTACATAATTTTTCATTAAATTAATATTTATTTTTTCCAGTTCTGCAATTCTGCCTGTTTCATAATTAAGTTCATTACTTTTAACAGACCAAAGATTTTTATTTTCAATGTTTAGTCCAACTTTAGTAAAAAAATCTTTTTGCCAAACTCTATTTTTTCTTCTTTTATTTGGTATATTTAAAATTGTCCTAACAATATTATAATTTAAAAATGGTGTCCAAACAGGCATAGCGAAATATTCAGGTATCTGGGTAAGATACGAGAGTAACATTAATTTTGTCCTCACAGCAAAAATTGTTTTTATTCTATCATTTTTTAGAATTTTATTATTTTTATAAAAGTTTTTTTTTTTTAATTCATTGGTACTTACTATTTCTAAATATTTAAAATTCAGACTAATTCCATGAGTAAAACCTAAATTAATAATATCTTTATAACTATTAATGTCTTTAATCTTACCAAATTCAGCCCAAACATCTCCAATGATTCCACTTAGAAACGAAGAGCCAGAAAAATCATATTCCTTAGAAATATTCTTATAAAATTCTATATGGTACATTCCGTGAAGATGAGTAGAAAATCCATATATATCAATCCAGTTGTCAATGTATTTGTTATACTCTTTCAGTTCTATATGTTTCCAATATGTATTATAAATTTCAGATATTTTTTTTGCATAAATTACCTCATAACTCTTACTCTGGTCTTTGCTTAATCCATAAGTAAAACTTCTTATTCTTCGTTTATCCTGTACAAAATAATTTAGAATTCTACTGTCATACCCTCCCGAAGTTGGAATCACTATATTTCCTTCTATTTTAGACTCAATATCAGATATGTAATTTTGCATCAAATCTATAGCTTCGTTTTCTGTAGTTTCTTGTTCTAAAAATGAGCTATCCAATACAGGGTCTTCTTTATACACTGTTACAATTTTATCTGATATAATAAGTTTAGAATAATATCTCATAAATTTTACATCCATAAATATTGTTTGTTCAAATACACTATATCCAAATTCACAAAAATTTGAAAAGCCTTCATTATGAATAGTTTTATCTTTTAAGCAAAAATTAGACAGTGTAGAAACAATCTTCGCTTTTTTATTATAAAAGACAGGTATAGAACCAAGCCAGTCATTTTCAATTATTATATTATTGTTATAAAATGATATTAAAATATTTCTGTCAAGTAAATTTATATTAAGAGGAAAAGATAAAGAGTATTTGTTATTTATCTTATAATTTTTAATATCTCCAATGCCCCATAGATAAATATTATAGTTATTGTATTTTACACAAAATTTGTTTAAACCTTTTCCAAAAAAATCAATATCAAATTTGATATTATTTTTTGTTATTAAAAAACCTATTATTTTATTCATTTTATAAAATCTATTAATAGTGATGTATATGATATTTTATATTTAAAAAACTGTACTTTCTTATTTTCGGGAACAGAGTCAATCATTCTTTTATATTCTTTTTCGTTATTTGTAAATCTGCCCTTATAATTCCTGGAACATCTTGATATCCACCCGTTTGAGAAATTATAATTTGTTGTTATAAATTGTCCATTTTTATCAAAAAACTCCAACTTATTAATCTTATATCCTAACTGGTCAGCTATTTTTTCAAAATCACTTATTTTATAAAAAAATTTATGGTCATCTGCCCCAGGTTCAGTACCATTTACTCCTGTTAAAATACTAACATATTTTGAAGGATGATTTGCGTCAGGTACAGCAACTCTTATTATACCCCCCTTTCTTAAATATTTTTTTGCTATAATCATAAATTTTATAAAATCTTCATATTCAAGATGTTCTATGACATGTTCAAGTAGTATATTATCTATCAATTTATTCTTAAAATAATATTTAAAATCATTATTAGATAACAAGTTTAATTCATTAATATTTGTACTAATCCAATTTTTATATTTCGTATCAGCAGATCCGCCAATTATTTTTAAAGGTGTACTATTATTAATTCTGATTTTTAATATTTTTTTTTTTATTCTAATTAGGAATTGCATATAAATCCTCCTGTTTTAATTTTGATACATCATTTACATTTATATTAATGTTTTTAAGGTTGTATATTTTATAATCTTTTTCAATTAAATATTCATACTATCTTTATAATAAAACTCAACATTATATTTTTTAAATATTTGAGAATATTTTAAATGGTATGTATTCTTTCATTTGAACAATTTTGTATTTTATTAATTCAGTCATTGTCAGCGACTTAAATTATTATTTAAAAAAAAATAAAGATTTGCTTTTCATTTTAAGAGCAATATGAGTTTTTTTATTAAAAATATCAAATATGTAATCAGCCAACATATAAGAAAACAATGTTGCAAAAGCGGCACCATTTATATTATAATATTTAATCAAAATAATATTTAAAATAATATTTAAAACAGCTCCAGCAATGGTTCTGTACATACTTATTTTTACATAATTCTCAGTAATAAGCCATTTTCCACTTGTTTGTCCCCAAAAAACAAATAGCAAAGATAATATATGTATTTGTAAAACATCACTTGCAATTAAATAATTTTCACCAAATAATAAAAATATTATTTTATTTGAAAATATATAAATCGGAATAGTTATTGATAGTGCAATAATACTCATAAAATTATATAATTGTTGTAATCTTTTATGGTAAAATTCTTTTCCTTTTCGTTTTGCATCAATTATTGCTGGAAACAACGAACTACTAATTACTACTGGAATAAAATACCAAATTTCACTAATTTTAACTGCCACTGAATATTGTCCTACTGCACTTGCTCCAATCATTTCTTTTAGCATAATTTGGTCTATTCGCATATATAACATAACCGCAACACCAGACAACATTAAAGCCCAAGAGTCTTTTAAAAGAGAACTTAAAATTTTTCTATCAAATTTCCATTTAACAATATCTTTGTTTTTTATTTGGTAAAATATAATAAACCCAACACTTTTTATAACCATTTCAATTGAGTACGCTATAGCAAACCAAAATAAATCTGCTTCAGAAAGAATTAAAAATAATTTAAAACCCGATGCAATAATAAGCGATGCCGATGATGACATTGCATTATATTTTGCTTTTACCTGTGATTCAAAATGAAAACGTCCTACTTCAAAAATATTAAAAAGCATTCCTCCAGCAATTATCATCACCATTATTTTTGTTTCGTAATCGCTTGCCGTAAATTGAATACTTATAAATACAAACAATAAACTAAATATTGAACCTACCGACTTTAATATTAACGATGTTCCAAGTATTTTATTTTTATCATCTGGATTTTTTACAAGCTCTCTTATTACAATTCCATCGAGACCAAGTTTAGCAAAAGCCTGAAATATAAAAACAAAACTAAGAGCATAATTTAATATTCCGTATTGTTCTGGTCCCAAATATCTTGCAACATAAATACCAACAAAAAATGCCGCTACCATAAATAATATATTCTCGGCAAACAACCACCCAGTATTAAATAAATATTTCACAAAGGCATTCCTTGTTTGTTCTGCTATTCCAAATCTATATAGCAATTTATGTATTAAACTAATTATATATGTTAATAATTTTTGCAAAATATATTTCTAATTTTTATTTTTTATATAAATAGTAAAGTTATCAAAATCAACTCTTTTATATACAATATTATTGTTTAATATGGCTTTTATTTTGGCATTACCGCTACTTGGTAAAACAGCTATGCAAGAATATTTATTACTTAACTCACTTACAATAATATTTTTGTATTTTTTTGAAAAACTTACATCAATTCTCTTCTCTATTTCACGACTTCTCTTTGCATTTTCAATAAGAGTATTATAAAACATTTTTATAACAATATCTTTAATTTTTTCAGGTAATATTTCAGCAAGTCTTTTATCATATTCGGTATTTATTTCAGCATTTTCAATAAGAAAGTTAATGTTTTTTCTATTTTTAACTATTTTTAAATACCTATCTATTGAAGCCCCCCACTCCGAAGTTTCATAAGTACTTAGAATAATTAGAATAGTATCATTAGTATTTGTATTTGAGACTATTGACGATAAAAACATATTTGTTGATATTCCCTCTTTTGTAAATTTTTTTGCATTAAATACTGCATTGTTCATTAATAATGAAATGCTAATCAAAATAATAAAAACAACAAATATTTTTTTTGTAGATAATATTATTTTTTCGTTATTAAAAATTTTATTTAACAAATAAATGATAAAAAACGAAAAACCTAAATTCAAAGGTAATAAGTAGCGTTCATAAAGACCACTTTTATTGTAAAGTATAAATTGAGGTAAAATTATTGACAACAATATTATAATGTTATAAATAAAATGTAATCTCTTTTTTAAATTTATTTTCGTAATTTTTATATTTCGTAATAATAAAAATATAGCTACGATTAAAATCAAATATATATGAATATTGTCTATTAGATGCAAATAACCAGCTCTTAAAAATGTTATCAAATTAAATGAATCAATACCTGCATAACTAAGTTTATTAGCTCCTACAAAAAATATAATTATATATATTTCTACAAAAAATATAATTGATAAACATATTAACACAATTATATTTTTATTTATTATAGTTATTATATTTTTATTTGTATTAACCTGATAATTAAACAATAATAGTAATAAAATATAGGCTGGTATAAACAATATAAAACTTTCTTTGGACATTGAAGAAAGAATCATAAAAAAAACTGAAATTATTAATTGATATTTTTTTTGTTTAAAAACAGAATTTGCAAGAAAAAATAATGATACTGATAATAAAAAAATACCTATTGTTTCATTTGGACCTAGTCTCCACCAAATAGCTGTTTGTGTTCCTATAAGTGTTAAAAATACAAATAAAACAGCATAGGAAAATTTATATCCTTGTATATTGATAAATAAAAACAAAAAAAACGATGTTAGTATTGCTAAAATAACGTTGTGTATAGACCAAAACAATAGATTTGTATTAAAAAATCTTGTAAGCATTATTTGATGTATATAATATAAAGGTCTAAACCTAATATTTAAATCTTTTTTTATAATATCTTCTGTTGTTTTAGAAAATCCTTTCTCATCAATGTTTTTTTTAAAAACAATTATTTGGTGGTTATCTGTAAAATGGTAACCTGATGTAATTGTTCCTGTAATTTTAAAAAAAACAAGCCAAAATACTACAAATATTATAAAAGATAGAAAATACTTATTAATTTTATGGAATTTATTTTTTAGTTTCATAGTTTTATTTTTTTATTGCTTTTATGTGCATAATATCAAAAGTATTTAATGGTATAAATAAATTATTAGGAATTTTATCAAATATTTTATTACAAATAGAACTGTTGCGTTTATTTAAAATAAAAAGTGAATAAAAAATCTGTTTTAAACTTCTATATATTGCTTCATATTTAACATTTGTTACTTTGAAATTATACTTTTCAAGTAATAAAGTTATTGTTTTTTTTGAAAAATAATGTAAATGACTTGGCGGATGTATCATGCGCCAATTTTGTTTTTGTATTCTTGGTAAAAGTGCATTTATATTTCCTGTTGTTATATGTAATTCTCCTTGTTCTTTAATTTCTTTTGAGATTTTTTTTATAAATAAATCAGGGCGTGGTAAGTGTTCAATTACATCCCACATAAATACGTGAGTATATTTTTCATCAATAGTATATGTCAAATAATTTTCTAATTTTAAATTAAGATTCAATATTTTTTTTCCATAAGCAATTGCTTCTGAAACAATATCAAATCCCAAATATTTTGAATCTTTGAAGTTTTTTTTAATATTTCTCCAAAAAATCCGTAAGCACAACCTATTTCAATGGCTTTTATTGTTTTTATTTTTTGTTTCTGCAGTTGTTTCACACGTTTAGTAAAATTTTTTTGTATTGTCTGTTTGTCTGACAAATAATCAAGATACTCATTTCCGTTAAAATAATTTTTGTTATAAATTTTTTTTAATTGCTCTTCATTTATTGTCATATTTGCAGAAACAAAATTGCATTTTTTGCATCTTGTTAATGTTTTATTATAAATAAGTGTATAACTTGTAGAATTACATATAATACATTTTTTCATATCTTTATATTTGTTTTTTTTATTAAAAAGTATGGTCTTTTTTTACTTTGCATATATAGTTTACCAACATATTCTCCTATTATTCCAAGTAATATCATATTAACTCCGCCAATAAAAAGGATGCTTAATAATACAGATGTCCAACCTTTAACTGTTGTATCCGTAAAAATTGAAACTCCCAGAGCATATAAACCGTAAATTCCTGTAAAAATTGATATTATTAAACCAAGAAATATTGCTAATTTTAAAGGTTTTGTTGAAAATGAAGTAATTCCAGAGATTGCAAAGTTAATCATTTTAAACAAAGAATATTTTGTTTTACCTGAAAATCTTTTATTAGGTATATATTCAATACCAATTTGTCTGTAACCAATCCAGCTAATAAGTCCTCTATAAAAAAGGTGGTATTCAGTAATGTCTTTTATTAAAACAGAGACTATTTTTTTATCTAATAATCTAAAATCTGCTGCTCCTTTTTTAATTTCTATATCAGATATTTTATTTATTAATTTATAAAATATTGATGCTGTAATTTTTTTAAATTTTGAAATGTTTTCTACATCTTTTCTAATTGTATAAACAATATCATAACCTTCTTTCCATTTATTTATTAGTTCCAGTATTAATTTTGGTGGATGTTGCAAATCAGCATCCATGCTTATAACACAATCACCTGTTGCATATTCCAGACCAGCACGCAAAGCATTTTGATGCCCAAAATTACGAGAAAAAGATAAGTATTTTATATCTGAGTTTTCAGAAGAAAGTTTTTTAAGAATATTTAATGTATTATCAGTACTGTTATCATCTACAAATATATGTTCTAAATTGTAGTTTGATAAAACTTCTTTTATTTTTTTATATAATACTTTAATATTTCCTTCTTCGTTAAAACATGGTACTATAATACTTATTTTATAATTTATCATAATTAAATATTTTTATTTTATAATCTTTATTTCCTCTAAAACATACCGCTACTGCTCTCCAGTTTTTATAATCACCTATTAAATGTCTTTTTGCCTGTTTTTTTACGAGTTCAAATTGAGCTTTTAATTCGCTTTCATTTGCAGATTTTGGAACTTGTTTTATCTCAAAAATATCATGTAATTCGTGTCTTATTTTTGCTCCTGGAAATGAATGTAAAATAATATCAGCTGTTCCAGTTGGTAGATTATATTCAGGAAGAACCTCGTAAAAATTTTTCATAAAAGTATTCCAAAGTATATAAAACAGCAAACCGTGATAAAAACTCTCGTTAGCATTGCTGAAAAAATTTCCAGGAAACTTTTTTATAGTTCTTTCAAAAAAATTCTCAATAAGATTTTTTACATCTC
>JAOZMB010000175.1 GCA_029934515.1 Bacteroidales bacterium | reverse complement strand
ATATTAACGAGGAAAGTGTTGATATTGCAAAACTTTCACTCTGGCTAAGAACAGCTCAAAAAGGAAGAGAATTATCACATCTTAATAATAATATAAAGTGTGGAAATTCATTAATTGACGATAGCTCACTTAATTATAACAAAGTATTTGACTGGAAAAAAGAATTTGCAGACATTATGAAAAACGGTGGATTTGATATTGTAATAGGAAATCCGCCATACATAAAAGAATATACTAACCGAGAAGCATTTAACCATTTACGTAATCACTATTGTTATCAGGGCAAAATGGATTTATGGTACTTTTTTGGTTGCATAGCCTTGGAACTAATTAAAAAAGAGACAGGTTTGATTGGATATATTGCACCAAATAATTGGATAACAAATTCAGGAGCATCTAAATTCAGAAATGTAATTTTGCAAAAAGCACGACTGACAGAATTTATTGATTTTGGTAATTTTAAAGTTTTTGACAGTGCAAGTATCCAAACAATGATTTACATAATGAAACACTCAAAAGATAATAATAATTACGAATTTAATTATTCAAAAATCATTGAAAATAATATTAATCACGAATTAAACCAACAATTTCTCGAAAAATTACCTGATAAACATTTTCTTTATTTCAAAACAACCTTAAATAAAGAAAAATATTTAAATAAAACAATAAATTTTAACACAAAAGATATAAAACGAATATTAAATAAAATAAAAGATAAACAAAATTTTATACTTGAAGAAAAAGAATTAGCCAATGCAATTATTCCAAATCCAGATTACTTAAATAGTAGGATATTGAAAAAAATACCAAGTTCAAAAATTAAAAAATTTAATATTAAAAAAGGTGATGGTGTATTTGTTGTTAACAAAAATTATTTCAAGAACATAAATGATACCGAAAAAAAATATTTAAAACCATTAGTTGAAGCTACTGAAGTTTCTAAATATTATTTTCCAGAAGTTTTTAATAAAAATATTATTTATTTTACAAAAAAAAATTTTGATGGCAAAAATTGTCCTAATTTAATAAATCATTTAAAAAAATTTAAAGAAATAATGTTAGAACGTAGAGAAACTGCGAATAAAAGAATGGAGTTTTTTCATATCCACTGGTCACGAGATGAAAATTTTTTCAAAAAAGGAGACAAAATACTGAGCGTTCGTAAGTGTTCAAAACCAACATTTATTTATACAGATAAAGAAGTTTATGTAACAGGAAAATTTTATATTTTAAAATCAGAACGAATAGATTTAAAATATCTTACTGCACTTTTAAACTCAAAATTAATTGAATTTTGGTTGAGATTTAAAGGAAAAATGCAAGGCTATAATTATCAAATAGATAAAGCCCCATTATTAAATTTACCTATAATTGAACCAAATAAAAAAACACAAATAGAAATAGCAAATTTGGTAAGTAAAATAATTGAAAATAAACAAAAAAATTTAGATTACAAAAAATTGTTAGAACAAACAAAAACAGAAAATAATTTTGATAGAGAAATACGATTAACAAAAAAATTAGAAAAAATAAAAACAGAGATAAAAACAGCAGAAAATAATATAGATAGTTTCATTTATAAACTTTATAAATTGTCAAATAATGATATTTATAATATTGAAAACGAAATAAATAAATAAAATAGATAAAATGGTTTATCAACTTTACGAACTCACAGACGAAGAAATTAAAATTGTGGAAAGTTCTGTAAAGTAAAGAATTTAAAAGAATAACCATGAATATAACAGTAGAATATACCGATGATAATGTTACGACAAATGAAATAAGTGTAACAAATGCAAAATATGTTGGTGATTACGTAATTAGAATATATTTCAATACCAATGAAGGTAAAATTGTTGATTTCAAACCATTTTTACAACAATCCATACATCCTTCAATAAAGAAATATTTAAACGAAAATATGTTTTCTAAATACAAAATACAAAATGGTAACTTAAATTGGAATGATTATGATTTAATTTTTCCTGTGCATGACTTATACGAAAATCAAATAATGAAAAAAAAATAACTATGAAAAAAACGATATTTTTATCTCGAAGAGCAATAATTATTATATCTTTGTTTGTTTTTCTTTTGTTGTATTATTTTCTTGTTCCTCCTTTTCCAATGCCTGAAATTCCGATAACAAGCGACACAGAAACGGCAGGAAAGCTTTACGATGATTTGTGTAAAATAACGGAAAATATTGGAATAGAAGACATTGAGATGCCTACGGGTTTATCTGTTGAGAGGCTTGAAAAACTTCACAAGGAATTGGCAAGGATTTTAGAAAAAACGGAATTAAGTCGTCCTTGTGTTCAATACGCTCTGGTTGCTATTGAATCTGGAAATTTCCCAAGTTATAATTCTGGTGGTGTAATTTTTTTGAAAGAAGGAGAAGTTTGGAAATACGGAAAAACAATACACGGCGAAAGCGGGCGATATTCAAGCGGCTTACCTTATCCTAATTTAGAATTTCGGGTAGAACTTTTGGGAACGGAAATGCAATGTTTGGTAATGGAAAAAATAAAGATTTATAGTTATTTGACTCTTCCTGAAAACATAAAAAGAGCAAAAATTACAAAAACACCACCTCTTTTGAGACCACCAGGAAACAGAATTGATAGATAAAATAAAAAAATTAATTATGTTAAAAGGATTTGAAAATTACAAGATGAATAATTTTGAATTTACATCGTCTGCATGGAAAGATGTACCATTCAATAAATTAAGAAACGATAGAATTATAAAAAAACTATTATTTCAAAACTTGCGATTAAAAAAATATACTGATAAAATAACTTCCGTTTTTTGCATTTATCAGGCTTTCGAACCGAATGATATTTTTTATTATCGCGAAAAAAAAGTTATGCGCAGAAAGACGAAAGTATTTGAAATTTATATGAACTTGGATTATTACAGATTTTTGGAAGTTGATAATGAAGAAGCAAAGAGTATGATGTCCGAACTTTATTTGAAAGGAATAGAAAAATTTTTAATCGGCAGGAAAGATTTTAAAGGAAAAGAATTTTACAAAGACGTAAAACAACTTTTTGAAAAACACAAATTTATATCAAAAAAACCAGAAACAGCAACGAATGAATGATTTTTCTATTCTTAATTCAAAGCGTAGTTTTATAATTACGCTTTTTAGTTTTAATAAAAAAAAATAACTATGAAAAAAACGATATTTTTATCTCGAAGAGCAATAATTATTATATCTTTGTTTGTTTTTCTTTTGTTGTATTATTTTCTTGTTCCTCCTTTTCCAATGCCTGAAATTCTGATAACAAGCGACACAGAAACGGCAGGAAAGCTTTACGATGATTTGGGAAAATATTGGAATAGAAGACATTGAAATGCCTACGGGTTTATCTGTTGAGAGGCTTGAAAAACTTCATAAAGAATTGGCAAGGATTTTAGAAAAAACGGATTTAATTCGTCCTTGTGTTCAATACGCACTGGTTTCTGCAAGAGATGGATATTTTCCGAGTTATAATTCTAACGATGTAATTTTTTTGAAAAAAGGAGAAGTTTGGAAATACGGGAAAACAATACACGGCGAAAGCGGGCGATATTCAGGAGGCTTACCTGTAAAATATTTACAATTTGAGAGACAATTTGTAGGAACAGAGCAACAATGTTTGGTCATGGAAAAAATAAAAATTTACGGTTATTTGGCACATCCTGAAAACATAAAAAGAGCAAAAATTACAAAAACACTACCTCTTTTGAGACCACCAGGAAACAGAATTGATAAATAAATAAAATTTTTAATTATGGAAAAAAGATTTGAAAATGAAAAACTGGATAATTTTCAATTTACATCAACTTCAACAAGCAAGCTGACAGAAAAATTAAGCAAATTTATGAATTTAAAAAATATGCTTGAAAATTCTTTAAATTTTAAAAATTACACAAATAAGATAACAGCAATTTTTTATATATATCAGGCTTTTGCTCCCGATGATATTTATAGTCGATATAAAGAAAAAAAAGTTATACGGCGAAAGACGAAAGTATTTGAAATTTATATGAACTTGGATTATTATAGATTTTTGGAAGTTGATAATGAAGAAGCAAAGAGTATGATGTCCGAACTTTATT
>JAOZMB010000077.1 GCA_029934515.1 Bacteroidales bacterium | reverse complement strand
ACAATAAGTAAATAATAAATTTAATATGTCCTGTGTAGTTACAATTATTTTAATTCGTAACAATAAGCGTATTACAAGCTATTGATAAAAATTATACATAATTAAAATAGCGACAGAAATAATCAACTGTTTGTATAATTATATTATATAGACAGTATTTATTCTATCGCTATTTATTCTGGATATTTTACATACAAATAATTTAAAAATATTGATTATTTATACTTCTATTTCTATTGGTATTATAGATACGTATGATTTATTATTTCTCTTTTTTTGAAATTTAACTGTTCCATTTATAAGAGCAAAAAGAGTATGGTCTCTACCGAGTCCTACATTATCTCCGGGACGATGTTTTGTTCCTCTTTGTCTTACAATAATATTGCCTGCTTTTGCAAATTGTCCGCCAAACAGTTTCACACCAAGCCGTTTACTCTCCGATTCGCGACCGTTTCGCGAGCTTCCCATTCCTTTCTTATGTGCCATGATATATTGTTATTAAATATTTATTATTTTTGTTTTTTGTAATTTTTTAACTCTTCACAAATTAGTTACTATTTTTGTTTATTATATTTAAACAGTACCTAACGAAATATCTTCTATTTGTATTTGTGAAAAATATTGTCTATGACCGTTCAACTTCTGAAATCCCTTTCTTCTTTTTTTCTTAAAAACCTTTACTTTATCTCCCTTAAGATGTGTAAGAACCTTTGCAGTTACTTTTGCTCCTTCAATTGTTGGTGTACCTACATTTATTTCTCCTTCGTTATCAGTCAAAAGAACTTTCTTAAATTCTATAGTATCTCCCTCTTTATCTGCCAATCGGTGAACAAATAATCTATCTTCCTTCTCTACTTTAAACTGCTGCCCTGCTATTTCTACAATTGCGTACATTTGTAAATATTTTATTGGTTAATGAGGCGGCTTAATTTTACAAATTAAGCTCTTTTTTGCCACATAAAACTAAATTTAATTTTTTAAAAACGCAAAGGTATAAAATAATTTAATTATTACAAAAAAATATGTTGTATTTTATATTTTTGCAAAAACACTAAACTGAACCAGTGCCAATTTTAAAAATATAGCAGAATTTAATATATAATAAATATGGGGCAAACACATCAAAATATTTAAGTGCTGAAAATCAAGTATGATTTATTTTTGATGCATCTGCCCTAAATTTTATCAAATTAATTTTTACCACCCACCTGTGTAGTTACTATTTTTTTAATATAATAAAGTAATACCAACTCATTCAAATCATGGTTTAGACAAATAATAAAAATATTAAATTTAATATTTTGTGAATAAATAATCGTTTTGAATCTTATTTAAATATATGTGTCCAGTCTAAAAAAGCTCGTATTTTGATAATTGAAAAACATAAATTATTTATTAATAAGTAATTACCAACAAATAATTTGTCTTCATAAAATACTTATTATTAGATTGTTACGCATTGTAAAGTTGAATAATATACCTTTTTATACAGAACTAATATATTAATAAATATTTGTTATTTTACGAAAAAAATAAAAAATTTTAAATTACATTGTAATTATTTGTATGTTTGCATTCTACTAAAATATCAGTTTGTATAGATTATTTATGTTAATTTTATCAAATAAATATTTTAAATATAAATTTTTTATTTACATTTGTATTAAAATTATTAATTATGAAATCAATAAAATTTTTTATTCTATTTTTATTAATATCAATTACTGTTGCTCCTGCTTTTTCACAAAAAAGATTAATAAAAAAAGCCAATGCTGCTTTCGAAACAGGAGAATACTATGTTGCATCTGATATCTATCAAAAAGTTTATGAAAAAATCGGAAAAACAGAAAAAGGAGAAATTTCATTTAAGATAGGTGAATGTTTTAGAATAATGAACAATGCAAAAAAAGCAAGGAAGTGGTATAAAAGAGCTATAAGATATAAATGCAAAAGTCCTTATGTTTTATTATATTACGGCGATGCCCTCAAAATGCTTGAAGAATATGAAGAAGCAAAAATTCAATACGAAGAATTTATAAAACTCCTGCCAGATGACGAAAGAGGTAAGAACGGAGTTACGGCATGTAACTATATAGAAGAATGGATAAAAGA
The DNA here is from genome assembly GCA_029934515.1 of Bacteroidales bacterium. GTDB lineage: Bacteria > Bacteroidota > Bacteroidia > Bacteroidales > JAADGE01 > JAOZMB01. The sequence continues at coordinate 14,106 of JAOZMB010000077.1, read as the reverse complement.
ACCTTCTGGTTATATCGTAGGAACTATAAAAGCTGTAAATTCAAAATTTTCGGATTATAGTCCCTCGTTTGGAAGAAGTAAATCAGAGATATTTTTTACATCAACACGCGAAAGCGCAAACGGAGAAACACAAAGTGATATTACTGGAGAAAGCCCTTCTGATATTTTTACTGCAACAAAAGACAGAAAAGGAAAATGGAGTGTGCCTGTTCCTATTGAGAGTCCGATTAATTCAGAATATAGCGAAGGAGCAGCAACACTTGTAAATGAAGGAGCTGTTATTTATTATACAAGCTGCCGACAAGTAGAAGGTGCAAACACGGGATGCAAAATATATAGAGCAAAAAATACACCATCTGGTTGGAGCGAAGGAAAACTTCTGGAATTGATAAAAGACAGCAGTATCTCGGTAGGACATCCAGCTGTAAATGAAGAAGAAACAGTAATGTATTTTGTAAGCGAAGATACTTTGTTAGGAAAACATGGAGCAGGAGGAAAAGATTTATGGAAAGTAGAAAGAGCAAATGCAAATGCAAAATGGGGAAAACCAACAAACCTTGGAAACGCAATAAATACAAAAGGAGACGAAATGTTTCCATTTATAAGACGTGACGGAGTGTTATTTTTTGCATCTAATGGACAATCAGGTATTGGAGGACTTGATATTTTTATGGCAGAACCAGAAGGTAATACGTGGATTGTAAAGAACCTAAAAACTCCAATTAATTCACCAGCAAACGACTTTGGAATTACTTTTTACGAAGACAGACAAGAAGGTTATTTCTCTTCATCAAGAAAAGGAAATGATGATATATATTTATTCAAAAAACCACCACTTGTATTTACATTGAAAGGTAAAGTAAAAAATTCGGAAACAGACGAAATATTAGTCGGAGCAGAAATAAAACTTACAAGCCCAAGTGGATACGAATCAGAAATAACATCTGCATCAGACGGAACATTCAGATTTAATTTAGAAGCAAAAACAGACTACTCAATAATAGCATCGAAAAAACAATTCCTGATGGCAAAAGTTGCTGAATCAACAAAACCATACACAAAAAGCAAAACTATTGAAGTACTATTAGAACTCGTGCCTATAGGAGACCCAAAAGATAATACATTTTTTGAACTACCTAATATTGAATATGCAGTAGGAGACACAAGCCTAAGACCAGAATCTATGGTTTCATTAGACAAATTGGTTGAAACACTCAAACTAAATGAAAATTTAACAATAGAACTTGCCGCAAATACTGATTTTAGAGGGTCAGAAGAATTTAATGATAAATTGTCTAGAGGAAGAGCAAACTCTGTTGTTGCTTATTTGATTTTGAAAGGTATAGTAAAAGAAAGACTAACACCAGTAGGATACGGTGAGAGAAACCCTAAAAAATTGAACTCTGAAACAAAAACTGGAGAAGAACTCTTAAAAAAATATGAATTCCTAAAACATGGAGATATATTAACAGAAGATTATATTAATAATTTAGAAACAGATGAACAAAAAGAAATTGCACATCAAATTAACAGAAGAACAGAATTTAAAATATTAAAAGATGATTACGGTATTAAAGCAACAGTCTTCGGATCAGAACCAGACGAAGAAGAAGATAAGTAAATTATGAATTATAAATTACGAATTACGAATTGGTTTATACCTGATAATAAGTATTTTACAAAAAACAAATCAAAAAGTTATTTTTTAACAATTACTGATTAATTAAATATGATAAATTTATAATTTTATTGTGTCAAAAAATCTAAAATATAATAAAAGAGGAGTATCGTCTTCAAAAAAAGATGTGCATCATGCTATCAAAAATATAAACAAAGGTATTTTTCCAAATGCTTTTTGTAAAATAATTCCAGATATTCTTGCAAGAGATCCAGAATGGTGCAATATTATGCACGCCGACGGTGCAGGAACAAAATCGTCATTGGCATACATGTATTGGAAAGAAACTGGAGATATATCTGTCTGGAAAGGAATCGCACAGGACGCAATGATAATGAATATTGATGATTTGCTCTGTGTCGGAGTAACAGATAATATATTGGTGTCATCTACAATAGGAAGAAACAAAAATCTAATACCAAGAGAAGTAATCGCTGCAATAATTAACGGAACAGAAGAAATAATCGAAGAACTTAGAAAACTGGGAATTGGTATTTTTTCAACAGGTGGAGAAACAGCAGACGTAGGAGACCTTGTAAGAACAATCATTGTTGATTCAACTGTTTGTGCAAGAACGAAACGTTCCGAAATTATTACAAACGACAGAATAAAAGCTGGAGATGTAATTATCGGACTTGCATCATACGGGAAGGCAAGCTACGAAAAAGAATACAACGGAGGAATGGGAAGCAACGGACTGACATCGGCGAGACATGATGTTTTTTCAAAATACCTTGCAAAAAAATATCCAGAAAGCTATGATAAAAAAATACCAGATAATCTGGTTTACTCAGGAAATTATAAAATAAATGATGAAATTTCGGAACTTAATACTGATATCGGAAAACTTGTTCTCTCGCCAACAAGAACTTATGCGCCAGTTGTTAAGAAAATTTTAGAAAAATATCATGAAAATATTCACGGAATGATTCACTGTTCGGGAGGTGCACAAACAAAAATTCTGAACTTTATTGATAAACTTCATATTATAAAAAATAATATGTTTCCATTACAACCGCTTTTTAAAATAATAAAAGAACAGTCCGAAACAGAATGGAAAGAAATGTATAAAGTATTTAATATGGGACACAGATTTGAGATTTATACAGATAAAAAATATACAGATGGTATAATTAATATATCAAAACAGTTTAATATTGACGCACAAATTGTAGGTTATTGTGAAAAAGCAGACAAAAAAAAACTTACAATAAAAAGTGAATTTGGAACATTTATATATTCTTGATTTAATATGATCCATTTTTTTTTCAAATATTTATTTAAAATTATTGAAAAATTCATTTTAAATTTATAATTTTGTCGGCAAAAATAAATAAAAAATTTTAATAAAAAAAATGGCTTTTAATTTAAGAAATCGTAGTTTTTTGACTCTTCTGGATTTCAGTCCAAAAGAAATAAAATTTTTACTAAAACTGTCATCAGAGCTTAAAACAGCAAAATATACAGGTACGGAACAGGCTCGGTTAAATGGCAAAAATATTGCTTTAATTTTTGAGAAAGCTTCCACAAGAACTCGATGTGCATTTGAAACAGCAGCATACGACCAGGGAGCTAATGTAACTTATCTTGGTCCTTCGGGTTCACAAATAGGTTATAAAGAGTCTATGAAAGATACAGCAAGGGTTTTGGGAAGAATGTACGATGGAATAGAATATCGAGGATTTGCACAGCAAACAGTGGAAGAACTTGCTGAATATTCAGGTGTTCCAGTCTGGAACGGTTTAACAAATGAATATCACCCAACACAAACACTTGCCGATTTTATGACAATGATTGAACATTCCGAAAAACCATTGAATAAAATCTCGTTTTGTTATGTCGGAGATGCTCATAATAATGTGGCAAATTCTTTAATGATAGGTGCAGCAAAAATGGGAATGGACGTAAGACTTGCAGCACCGAGATCGTTGCAACCAGATGATGAACTTGTTATTCAATGCCAAGATATTGCAGAGAATACAGGTGCAGATATATTAATTACAGAAGACATAGAAGAAGCAGTTAATGGAGTCGATTTTATTTACACTGATGTTTGGGTCTCTATGGGAGAACCAGATGAGGTCTGGAAAGAAAGAATCAAAATCCTAAAACCATATCAGGTTAATAAAAAAATGATGGAAAAAACAGGAAATAAAAACGTGAAATTTTTACATTGTTTACCAGCATTTCATAACAGAGAAACAAAAATAGGCGAAGAAATTTACCAAAAATTTGGTATCAATGGAATGGAAGTTACAGATGAAGTTTTTGAATCTCAGGCATCAATCGTTTTTGATGAAGCAGAGAATAGGTTACATACAATAAAAGCTGTGATGTTGGCAACACTCGGTCATTAAAATATTTTTCTTATGTAACATTAAAAATTTGTTTTATTAAAAATAAATATCTACTTTTGTTTATATCAATAAATAATATTTTTATTTATGGAAAAGTTTTAAGACAAAATGTTGTAAAAATAATTCACACTCTATCTATATATTACTATATAATATTTTGAAACTTTAAAGAATATGATGTCTGTAAAAACTTTAAAATACATAAAGGCTAAAACAAGCAATGAAGCTCTTAACTATAAAAATAATATTAGAAATTCGCAATTTATAGCTGGTGGTACTGATATTATGGTGCATAAAATACATGGTAATAAAGTTTTTGATTGTCTAATTGATTTAACGGGTATAATTGAATTACAACAAATATCAAAAGAAAATGATTTTATTAAAATAGGTTCATGTGTTTGCTTATCTGATTTGGCTTGTGATGATTTAATAAAATCAGAATTTCCAGCATTATCAGAAGCAGCATTATCTGTTGCGAGTCCTGTTATAAGAAAATCTGCAACACTTGGCGGTAATCTTTTATGCGAAAATAGATGTATTTTTTATAATCAGTCTGAATTTTGGCGAAAGTCTGCTGGATATTGTTTGAAATGTAACGGAAATATTTGTTTGGCAACAGGAGGTAAAAAAAAATGTTTTGCAAAACATGTAAGCGATACAGCACCAGTATTAATAAGTATGAATGCTTTAATTGATATAGAAAATAATGAAGGAAAAAAAATAATGAAACTTGAAGATATATATTCTGGAAATGGAATAAAACCATTATTATTGGAAAAGAACTTTGTTCTGAAAAATATATTAATTCCACGCAGAAAAAATATTAATACGATATTCAAAAAGCTCAGACATAGAAAAACTTTGGAATTTACATCGTTAACAAGTGCAGTGTCGATTGATAAATATAATAAAATAAAAATTGCAATAGGAGGTATTGCTCCAAAACCTGTTATTTTGAATATAAACTCGGAAATCGACAAAGAAACAATAATTAATGAAACAATTAAAAAAACAAAAACTGTAAATAATGATATGTTCTCACGAAAATATAGAAAAGAAATATTAAAAGTATATATAAGAAAGAGTCTTGATGAATTATATAAATAATCATTAAACAGTATAAATCAAAAAAAAATTGTGTCAATTTTTTTAATCTTAATTTAATCTTAAAATGAATAAATTACCTATAATTATCAGTGTGGTTGCCCTAATGGCAGTAATATTACTTTTTGTTGACCGGTTCTCAGGAGAAAGTAAAAAGACAAATTCTAACGAAACGACTGTAAGTAATACAGATGGTATTACTGTTGCTTATGTAAAATTTGACACTTTGTTAGATGCTTACAGATATTATAATGAAAAAAAAACAGAGTTTATGCAAGAGCAGCAAATGAAAGAAATAAATTTGGACTCAAGATACAAAGCTCTCCAGCGTAAAGCTTACGAAATACAAAGAAAGGTTGAAGGCAGGATGATGACTCCTACAAAAGCTCAAAAAAAACAAGAAGAACTTGCCTTGGAGCAACAAAGAATAATGCAGGATAAACAAATGTACGAAATCGAAATAATGGAAAGCAAACAAGAAATGATGCTTGAGATGCTTGACAGTGTTAAAAATTATTTAAAAATATACAATACGACTCATAATTTTAGCATTATTTTTGCGACAGACACGATTGGCTCTGCGATAATGCTTGCACAAGATAAAATGGATATCACAAATGACATTATTATTGGTTTGAATAACAGATATAAATAAATAACTGACAGTCTATTATTTTTATTTAGTAAGAGTAGAAACAGAAAAAGGCACAGTAACAAAAAAAGTTATAATAAAATAATTATTTTTTTTTTAATTAAAAATAATTATATATACTTCCGGTTCTTAAAGAACTGGATTTTTTTTTGTTTTCGTAATTTGTATTATAAATTTCCAGTGATTTGTGCATATTTAAGAATAATAAAGTAACAAAAAATGATTTAATTAATAATCAATAATCAGATAATCAATTGTTAACTATTTCAAAAAGTCTATATATAAAAATTATAAGAGGCTGTAAACGAGGTAAGTTAAAGTATCAAGAGATGCTTTACAGACAATTCTATGCCTATGGTATGAGTGTGAGCTTGCGTTATTCAAATACAAGAGAAGAAGCTACTGAAATACTTAATGATAGTTTTTTAAAAGTTTTTAATAATTTGAATAAATATGATACTAAAAAACCATTCAGAAGTTGGTTCCGTAGAATTATAATAAATACTTCAATTGATTATTATAGAAGAGATATAAAAAAAATTAAAACAAATAATATTGATGATTATGAATCGCTAACTTATAACCAAAACCAAATAGAAAACCTTGAAGCCGAAGATATTCTGAAATTATTGAACTCGCTACCAAAAATACAGAAAATTATATTTAATATGTACGAAATAGAAGGTTATAAACACGAAGAAATAGCCAAAAAATTCAATATCTCGGAAAGCACATCAAGAGCAAATTTATCAAGAGCAAAAAAAAAACTCCGTGAATTATTTAAAAAACAATACCGTTATGCAAGAGTCATTTGATAAAAAAATTAGCCAGAAAATTCGTGATACTTTTGAACATTATTACGAACCAATTAATCCAGAAGCATGGGAGAACATGAAAATGAAACTGCTCAGAAAGAAACGAAAAAAGATTATAATACTAAACAATATCGCAAAAGTAGCCTCTGTAATAATTATTATGGGAATATCAATATTGTTGCCAGTAAAAATAAATACGTATAATAATCATTCAGAGATTACTCGTTGGGAACAAAAAATAAAAAAATCGGAGAATAATAATATTATAAATACAAAAAATAAAATTGTTATTAATACCGAAAATAATAAAGTAAAAAGTATTAATAAAAATAGAAAAATTAAAAATGATTTGTCAGAAAATAATTCAATTAAAACAATAATTGTGAAAAATAAAAATTTGTTAGAAAAAATAAAATTTAAAGATATTTTATTGGAAAATAATTCAATTAAAACAGAATTGGCAATCAATAGAAATTTGTCTAAAAATATGAAAAAAGATAAATCAAAACAACTTCTTTCTACAACAAACACAAAAACGAAAGCACAAGATAAACCAATACTGATAACAGAAATTACGGATTTTAATGAAACAAAAAATAAAGATAAAATTAATATTGCTGTTTCATTATCATCGTATTACAATTATGCAGACATTCAGGTATCAAGCAATGTGAACTTCGGAGGAGGTTTTTTAACAGAGTTCGTAGTAAACAAAAATATTAGTATAAACTCTGGTGTAATGTTCTCAAAACATGATATTTCGTATATTAAACAGAACGAAAACAACCGTCAGCCGATGGACTTTATTAATCAAAAAAAAGAAAATAAAAATACAGAAGTTAATTTGCTGGGCTTTGATATTCCATTAAATATAAGGATTAATGTTAAAAATTTCTTTATCTCGGCAGGAGTTTCATCATTGGTTTATATCAAAGAAGAATACATTGATAATTATTCTATTTCAAAAAAAGGAAAAGTGTTTAATTACGAGACAGGAAAATGGGAAGAGAATAATATAATTGAAAATATTAGCGAAAATGAAAATATTAAAGCATTTGAAACTTTCGATTTCGCAAAATTAATGAACTTTTCAATAGGATATGAAATACCTATAAAATACGGAAATATTATTGTAGAACCTTACCTGAAATATCCCGTGAAAGGACTTACAAATCGTAATATTGAATTCGGTTTTGGAGGAGTTGCGTTAATGTATTATTTTTAATAATTTAAAAAATCAAAAATTGTTACAGAATATAGAACTTGTAAATAATAAAGGATTTCGTTGGTATAAAAAAAATAATATTTTTGTAAAAGGTTATTTTTTTGACAAAGAAAACAGTTTTTATGAAAAAGAAAATCTAATAAAACATTTTTGGGAAGTAAAAAATAGCAACGATTTTATTGAAAAATTAAATAAAATAAACGGAATTTACAGTGTAATTATTAGAAAAAATAAAGAAATATATATTGCTTCTGATAAAACAAGAATGTTCACTTTGTTTTATTATATAAACAAAAAAAACTTTATTATTACAGATAACATTGCAAGTATTTTAAAGAAAAAAAAACTGAAAATTAGCAAAATTAATGCAGAAGAATTTAAAGCAACAGCACACACTGTTGGAAAAGATACGCTTTTTGAAAATGTATTTCAGTTGCAGTCAAGTCAATATATTGTATTTAAGGACAATAGAGCAGTAAAAGAAAACTTTTTTTTCGATTATTCTATAAAAAAAATAAACGATTTGCCGTTCGAGAAACTGTTTCGTAAGGCGATAATACAATTTGAAAATACATTCAAAAGGTTTATTAAATCGTTGAAAAATAGGCAGGTTGCATTGCCCCTAAGTGGAGGCTACGACTCAAGACTGATAGCCGTGATGCTAAAAAAAATCAATTATAAAAATGTATTATGTTTTACATACGGAAGAAAAAATAATTTCGAGATTGAGAACTCACAAAAGACAGCAAAAATATTAAATTATAAATGGGTTTTTATTGAATATAACAAAAAAATTATCGGAAAATATATAGAAGATGACGAATTTAAAAGTTATGCAAATTTTGCTGGGAAATTTTGCTCGATGCCTTTTTTACAAGAATATTTTGCCGTAAAATATTTGAATGATAATAAAATTGTTGACGACAATGCTGTTTTTGTTCCCGGACATTCGGGAGATTTTATTGGCGGAAGTCAACTTATAAAAACAGTTGATAAAAACATAAAATTGAAAAATATTGCTTCCACAATATATGATAAAAAATTTACTCTGCATAAATTGGAAAAAAATACGGAAAGGCAAATTAAACAAAAAATAAAAAAACAATTGGAATTATTTGAAAATAATGATTTTGATAAGTATAATTATTCTATTTTTGAAAACTACGATTTGAAAGAAAAAATAGCAAAGTTTATTTTTAATTCTTCAAGTGTATATAATTTCTTTGGATACGAACACAGATTTCCTTTTTGGGACGATGAACTTGTCTATTTTTTCGGAACTCTGCCTTTTGAATTAAAAAAAAATAAGTTATTATATGACATGGTTCTTAAAAAAACTTACTTCAAAATTTATAATATAAATTTTGAGAACGAAATACAACCAACTTTTTTTGATTTTTTTAAATACAAAATTAAAACGAGAATAAAAAAATATATGCCATATAGATTTACCAAAAAAGAAATGGAAAAAATGGATTGGATGATGTACAAGGAAATAACTGAGCAAATGATTAATTTTTTGGAAAATAAAAATATTAATTTTAATAAAAAAGTAAACGCATATAATGCAATTATTACGCAATGGTATGTTGAATTTATATCAGCGTAACACAAGTTTTCAATCTGTAAAATCAGCAAAAAATCTATTGAAAAAAATTAAAGTATGAATAAAATATCAAAAGCCTTAAAAGCTGTCGTAGAGATAATTAAAAACCCGCGACTGTTAAATAATGTTTTAAATACACCAGAAGTTTGGGACGAATATGTAAAAAAAAGGTTTAATTTATCAAATGGCTTATCTGTTGTAAAAATAGGTGATTTGTTTGATAACGAAGAAGAAATAATTTATCCTTATAGTTTTTCTGATGGTGGCTCGTTGCCTACTGATTTGATTTTGCTCAAAAAAGCGGCAAAGAGTTTTGATGCTTGTAAATATTTTGAAATAGGAACATGGCGAGGCGAAAGTGTTGTTAATGTTGCAGATATTGCCGAAAAATGTTATACTTTAAATCTGTCTGACAGCGAAATGAGAGAACTAAATTTTAATGAAAATTATATAAAACAAATAGGTTGTTACATAAAAAATACAAAAAATATAATCTGTTTAAAAGGCAATTCTTTAAATTTTAATTACAAAAAATATAAAAATAAATTTGATTTAGTTTTTATCGATGGCGAGCATCATTACGATTACGTGTTAAGCGACACAAAAAATGTATTTAAATATTTGATACATAGTAATTCGATTGTTATTTGGCATGACTACGCTTACACGCCTGAAAGAGTAAGAAATCAGGTACTTGCAGCAATTCTTGACGGAACACCAAAGGAGATACACAATAAAATTTATCATCCAGAAGGAACTATCTCTGCAATATTTATAAACAAAAAAATAAAAGGAAATATCTTAGATAAATATAAACAACCAGAAAATATTTACAAAATAAAATTGAAACAAGATAATTAGGAAATTACGAATTATAAATTATGAATTACGAATTGTTTTACACTTAATAATAAGTATTTTACAAAAACAAACCAGAAAGTTATTTTTAACGATTCCTTATTAAATTTGCACTGTAAAGTTAAAATTTTTTTTTAAGAATCTGGATTTATTTTTCTGATTTTTATATTCATATAAGCAAAAAATACTGTCATTATCGGACTTATAATATTAAAAAAAGCATAAGGAAAATAATCTCCTGTTGCAACACCGAGAACTCTCGCTTGAGTTGCACCGCCTGTGTTCCAAGGAATTAGAACAGATGTAACAGTTCCAGAGTCTTCCAGTGTGCGACTTAGTACTTCTTGTTTTAATCCTTTTTCTTTGTAAGCGTCACTGTACATTTTTCCCGGAACTACTATCGAAATATATTGGTCGGAGGCAGTTGTATTAAAAAATATACAAGAAATTGCAGTTGAAGCAACAAGCGAACCAGTTGATTTGACACGCTTCATAATAGAACGCATAATTCGTGATAACATTCCGCTTCTTTCCATTACACCGCCAAAAACCATTGCCGAAAGAATAAGCCAAATAGTTGGAAGCATACCAGACATTCCGCCTGTACTAAAAAGTTCATTAACAGCTTTGTCATCATTTGGAATTATATCATTTATATTCAAATCGCCGTACATAGCCTGCATAAAACTTGTGTAAGATGCACGTGCATAATTATTGCTTATTCCAGAATATGCTTCTATTATTTCTGGTTGAAAAATAATTCCAAACAATCCTCCAGCTAAAGTACCAAGCAACATAGCTGGAATTGGTTTTACTTTTTTGATAATAATAAAAATCAAAAATGCTGGGACTAAGAACAGTAAAGGTGTAATATTAAAAGTTTTGCAAATAGCAATCCGAACAGATTCAATATCTGTTGGGTTTGATTCAAAATTATATGTAAATCCAATTATCAAAAAAATAATCAGTGTTATGACCATAGAAGGAACAGTTGTGTACATCATATATCTGATGTGTGTAAATAAATCTGTTCCTGCTACAGCTGGTGCGAGATTTGTAGTATCAGAAAGTGGCGACATTTTATCGCCAAAATAAGCACCAGAAATAATAGCTCCAGCTGTAACGGCACTACTAATTCCAATAGCATCGCCTATACCAAGCAACGCAACACCAACAGTAGCTATCGTTGACCAAGAACTGCCTGTGGCAAGCGAAACAAGACTGCTAATAACAACAGCCGCAAATAAAAAAATCGAAGGATGCAAAATATCAAGTCCGTAATAAATTAATGCTGGAATTATTCCGCTAAGAAGCCATGTGCCTGACAGCGCACCTATCAATAACAAAATTAATATTGCTGGCATAGATTTGCCAATAGTTTCAACTATTCCGTCTCTTAATTTTTGCCATCGAATTCCATTTCTAAAAGAAATTATTGAAGCAACAGAAGCGGCAAGCAAAAGAGCTATCTGATTTGAACCATCAAGAGTCGCATCTCCCCAAATGAAAACATTGAGCGATAGCAAAATTATTAAAATTATAATTGGTATAAAAGATTGTAATAAAGTTGGAGTTCCAGATTTTATTTGCGTTTTATTCATAAATATTTTTATTATTATATTAAATTTTTGAATATCAAAAAAATGTTCAATCATTGACAAATTTAATGTTTTTACAAAATCGTTTTGGTCGAGGCATTAAATAAATATAAGCAACTTGATAAAAAACAAATTATAAATTAGATAGTGCAGACGCATCAAAAATAAATCATACCTGATTATCAATATGTTCTGAAAACTTTACAGATTTTTATATATTACTTTATTTCAGATGTTTAGGCAATAAGAGTCAAAAAAGAATATTCACTTTATCAGTTAAAATTTTGAAATAATTTTATCCTAATTTTTGTTCAATTATATTTTTTTGAAAAAAAACGCTGAACATTACGGTAACTACACCACCATTAACTGTATATCTTGAAATATTAAGACTGTTGTTTTTCCTCGTAATATAAGAATTCCTTTAAATATTTCAATTAAAATGGATAAATTTGTATTCGATAATTCTAATGATAGAACGGTTAAAACTTCTGATATTGTTATCATTGGGATAGATTATTTTCAACTTTAAAGCAATTAAAGAGTCTCCAAATTTATCTATTATTATCTGATAAAGTGTAATTCCAATATTTTTTTTATCAATTACAACATTGTATTCCAAATAAAATCATATCCTCAAAATCATTTTCATTAGAAATGAATAATGCAAAAATAGAAATTTTTTATGTATATAATACATAAAATTAGTATTATTTTGATGTGTTTATCATAAACGCACATCAAAAAAACTTGTTTTAATAAAAAAAAATAATTATATTTGCAAAAAAAATATATATATGAAAATTGATGTATTACTCGGTTTACAATGGGGAGACGAAGGGAAAGGAAAAGTTGTTGATGTTTTGGCACCCAGATATGATATAATTGCAAGATTTCAAGGAGGCCCAAATGCTGGACACACTTTGATTTTTAACAACAAAAAGTATGTTTTACATTTAATACCTTCTGGGATTTTCCGTCCAGAAACGATTAATGTAATAGGTAACGGAGTTGTTCTTGACCCTGTCATTTTTAGTAAAGAAATGGAACAAATAAATAAAACAGGTATTTATTTAGAAGAAAGATTATATATTTCGGAAAAAACTCATCTAATTTTGCCAACACACAGAACCATTGATATGGCTTCTGAAAAATTAAAAGGGAAAACAAAAATCGGCTCAACACTGAAAGGAATAGGACCAGCTTATGCTGATAAAATCAGCAGAAATGGTCTCCGTGTAGGAGATATTAATAAACCATATTTTGAAAAAAAATATCTGGAACTTAAAAAATTACATCTCAAACAATTAGAATTATTTGATTTAGATTTTGATATTGAGAAATACGAAAAAGAATGGTTCAATGGAATAGAAACACTAAAAAGATTTAAATTTATTAATAGTGAAAAATTCTTTAATGATGCAATGATTGAAGGAAAAAAAATCCTTGCAGAAGGTGCGCAGGGAACACTTCTTGATATTAATTCTGGAACATATCCGTTTGTAACTTCGTCAACGACAACATCAGCAGGTGTTTGCACAGGACTTGGTGTTGCGCCAAACAAAATTGGTGAAATATTTGGTATTTTTAAGGCATATACAACTCGTGTAGGAAACGGGCCATTCCCAACAGAATTGATAAATGAAACCGGTGTAAAATTAAGAAAAATAGGACATGAATTCGGAGCTACAACAGGAAGAGAAAGACGTTGTGGATGGCTTGATTTAACGGCATTAAAATATGCAGTTCAAATTAATGGTGTTACGCAACTTGTAATGACAAAGGCTGATGTTCTGTGTGGTTTTAAGAATTTTAAAGTAGCGACAGCTTATAATATTAATGGAAATATTTTAGATTATATGCCTTACGATATAGAGAACGAAGTAAAACCAGAATACAAAAAATTTAAAGCATGGAACGGAACACTGGATAATATAACGGAAAGTAAAAAATTCCCGATTGAACTAAAAGAGTATATTAAATTTATTGAAAAAGAAGTAAATGTTCCGATAACAATAATATCAACGGGACCAGATAGAACTCATATTGTAATGAACAATGAATAAAAGTTGGCAATAAAAAATTAAGATCGGTGTGGATTAAAGCCATGCCGACTGTTTGTATATGCCTTAAAAAATAATTAATAATTAATATAAATCAATACCTTCGCCAAAAATAGTTTTTTTTCGCTTTTTTTATTTTAATTTATG
>JAOZMB010000076.1 GCA_029934515.1 Bacteroidales bacterium | reverse complement strand
AATCTCAAATTTATTTTCATCGTTTCCATCTGTTATTGAAAATGTAAATTCTGAATCTGCATCCTCGTCCTCAACCTGAACCTGATGAACAATATAACCTATCGTTTCGTTTTCATCTATACTTATATTTTCATCTTGAATAATAGGTTTTTCATCATTTACATCAGTAATTTCAATCACAATATTTTCAGAACCAGTATTTATATTATCAGAAACACTTATCTGAAGAGTATAACTTGTAATTTTTTCATAATCAAGTGCAGCAGCAACAGTTATTACACCTGTTTCTGAATTTATAGAAAATTTACCCTCTGAATTTCCACCTGTAATACTGTAAACAAGCACAGAACTAGCATCTGCATCATTGGCAATTACTGAAAATACCGTCTGCTCAATACCCAAATTTTCAAGACAATAAGTAAATCCGCTGTTTACAACAGGAATTTCATCGTTCACATCGTTTATATTTACGGTTATTGTTCCGTTTCCAATATTTATTCCATCGGATACAGATACAATTAGTTGATATGAAGATATAAATTCATAATCAAAAGTTCCATTCAAAGTAATTATTCCCATATTTGGTTCAATATTAAAAACATTTCCTGCATTCCCAGCAATAATTGAATATTGAAAATTTGATGCTCCATCAGGGTCGCTTACAGTAATTCCAGTAATAACCAAACCAGAAGCAAGATTTTCATCTGCCGAAATAACAACTTCCGTAACAATCGGTGATTCATCATTTACGTTCAGTAAATTAATATTTATTGCTCCAAGTGTCTGGAATAAACCATCGTCAACAGTTATTTCAAGTTCATAACTTAGAAGAGTTTCATAATCAAGAGTTCCTATTACAGTAATAATTCCATGGTCTGGGTCAATAGCAAAAACAGAACCAATATTTCCGTCAGTAATTGAATAAGTCAAAATAGAATTATCAGGATCTTCCGCAATTACAGTGTGAACAACCTGATTAACAATGGCATCCTCCGACAAAGCAATAGTTGCATCAGTAACCACAGGCGGTTCATCGTTTATTGCCGTAACATCAATATGTATTGTTCCAAAAGCATTATGTACAGCATCGTTGACTCTGATAACCAAATCATAATAAGAATCTTCTTCGTAGTTAAGATTTTCTATAACTGTTATTTCGCCAGTTGTTTCATTAATTTCAAATTTATTTTGACCGTTTCCAGATTCAATGAAAAAAGAAAAAACAGAACCAGCATCGGCATCACTAGCCTCAACATAAACAACAGAAAAACCAACTTCAACATCTTCCAAAATTTCAACATCTTGACTGATTACAACAGGTATTTCATCGTTCTCATCATTGACAGAAATCATAATTATTCCGTTTCCAGTATTTATTCCATCATTTACTTCTACGCCCAAACTGTAAAAAATTATATCCTCGTAATCCAAATTATTTATTGTCTGAATAACTCCCGAACTAGGATTTATATAAAAAGTATTATTAGTATTTCCAGAAATAATTGAATAAGTAAAAACAGAGTTTGCATCGCCGTCAGTAGCTTCAACAGTATGAACGTTAGTTCCCGTTATTGCTGTTTCGTCAACGTTTGCGCTTGTGCCTACTATATAAGGAAGCTCATCGTTCTCATCAGTAATATTTATTGTAACTGTTCCAGTTCCAATATTTACTCCATCGGATACATCTATTTGTAGATTGTAAATTGTAAGAGTTTCATAATCAAGAGTTGAGTTAACGGTAATGGCTCCGTTGTCGGGATTTATTGCAAAAGCATTTCCTATATTTCCAGATGAAATTGTATATGTAAAATTTGAATTTGCATCTGCATCAACAACAATAACAGTATGAATATGAGTACCTAATTCAGTGGTCTCAGATATATCAAAATCAGCACCAGTAACCTGAGGAGTTTCATCATTTTCATCATTTATATTAATAGTAATTTCACAATTTGCGCTGTGTATATTGTCATTATCATTTACCAAAACCGTAATCATATATGCCTGATTGTTCTCAAAATCAAGCTCGCCTACAACTTTAATTAGACCAGAATTTTCGTTAATACTAAACTTTTCAGCTTCGTTACCAGCAATTATTGAATAATTAAATACTGTTCCAGCATCAGCATCAGTAGCTTCAACAGTATGAACATCTGAATAAAGAAAAGCCGATTCACTTATATCAACAGTTGCATCGACAGCAACAGGTATTTCATCATTTTCATCGTTAATAGAGATAGAAATTGTTCCTGTTCCAGTATTTACACCATCGCTAACAGATACGTTCAAACTGTAAAATGTTATATCTTCATAATCCAAAACACCGATTGTTTGGATAAGCCCAGAATTTGAATTTATATCGAAAACATTATTTGTATTTCCAGAAATTATTTCATAAATAAAAACAGAACCTTCATCAGCATCAGTCGCCTCAACAGTATGAATATCAGTCTCAAATTCTACTGTTTCATTTATACTAACAGAAGCATTTGCAACCAGTGGCACCTCATCGTTTATATTTACAATATTAATAGTTATTATTTCCGAACCTGTAAATAAACCATCAAATGCACTTATCTCAATGCTGTAAGTTTCCGTTGTCTCAAAATCAAGTGGCGAATTTACAATAATCATTCCGCTTGAACTAATAACAAAAGCATCGTTAATATTACCAGCTGTTATTGAATATGAAAGAACCGTTCCTGCATCACCATCGCTTGCAATAACCTGAATAACCTGCTCGCCAGGTAGTTTGCTCTCCAAAATATTCTCTGTCGCTGGAGTTACAACAGGAATCTCATCATTTATTTCTGTAACGTTTATTGTTAAAGTTCCTGTTCCGATATTTATATTATCACTTACATTAATTTGTAAAACATATTGTTGTGTTGTTTCAAAATCAAGAGCTTCAATAAGTGAAACGTCTCCCGTTTCCGTATTTATTTCAAATTTATTTTCATCATTGCCCGATGTAATTGAATATTGCAATATCCGAAAAGCTTCGTTTATATCAGCATCTGTTACAACAATATTATTAATAAAACCTAAATCACTATCTTCTGGCAAATTTATTGAAGCCGATGTAATCTGTGGTGTTTCATCGTTCTCATCTGTAATGTTTATTGTTATTGTTCCTGTTCCAATATTTACACCATCTGAAACATTTATCTGTAAAATATATTGCTGTGTTGTTTCATAATCGAGTTCAGAATTAGTTTCAATACTTCCGTTTACTGAATTTATTGTAAAAGCAGTCCCATTATTTCCTGATGCAATAATATATTCAAGTTCTGAATTTAAATCAATATCATCTGCAATAACCGTATGAAAATGAGTATTTAATACAGTTGTTTCGTTTAAATTCAAAACAGCATCTGTAACCTGTGGAGTCTCATCGTTTTCATCAACAACATTAATTATAATTTCGCATGTTACTGTATGTATCTCATCGTTATCGCTTACAGATACTTCAAGCGTATATATCTGCGTATTTTCAAAATCTAGTTCACCTTCGAGCTTAATAAGTCCCGTATTTTCGTTAATACTAAACTTTTCTGCTTCGTTGCCATCAGTTATTAAATAAGTAAATATTGTTCCTTCATCGTTATCGCTTGCCATAACCGTGTGAACATCCGTAGCTGTAAATGCAGATTCGCTAATCGAAATAGTTGCATTATCTGCAATAGGAATTTCATCGTTTTCATCATTTATTATTACAGTAATTATTCCGTTTCCGATATTTGTTCCATCACTTACATTTATTCCCAAACTGTAAAATGTTATATCTTCGTAATCCAAATCATTTATTGTTGTGATTGCTCCGTTACCTGGATTTATACTAAAAGTATTATTGATATTTCCAGAAATTATTGAATAATTAAATTCGGAATTAGCATCTTCATCCGTAGCCACAACTGTATGTACTTCTGTTCCTGGTTCGCTTGTTTCGTCTATATTTACCGAAGTATTAGTAAGTTGCGGAGTCTCATCGTTTACATCTACGAGGTTTATTGTCAAAATTCCATTACCTGTGTTTACTTGGTCTGAAACACTAATTTCCAAGTTGTAAACTTGTGTTGTTTCGTAATCAAGTGCCGAGCCAACTGTTACAGAACCGTTGTTAGGATTTATAGAAAAAACGTTATCTATGTTTCCATTTGTAATTGAATAAGAAAGCACCGAACCCGCATCAGCATCGCTTGCAACAATCACATGTATTTGTTCTCCGGGCAGAGTTGTTTCAAGAATATTTTCATAATCTCCTGTAACAATAGGTATTTCATCGTTAATGTCTGTAATATTTATTGTTAAAGTTCCAGTTCCAGTATTTATTCCATCGCTGACATTAAAACCAATAACATATTGTTCTGTTGTCTCAAAATCTAAATTTGCAATCAAAGAAACTTCTCCTGTTTCTGTATTTATTGAAAATTTATTCTCTTCGTTGCCCGAAACTATTAAATATTCCAAGATTCCAAAATCTGGATTTGTATCGTTATCACTTGCAACGAGCTGATGCACAGCCACTAACTCATTATTTTCTGGCAATGTTATTTCTGCTGATGTTACAACAGGTATTTCATCGTTTACATCATTTACCAAAATAATAAACTCTTTTTCAAATAATCCGTTGTTCCCGTCATCAGTCTTTATACGAATATTATAACTTGTTTTTTCTTCGTAGTTAAGTTCCGTATTAATTTTCAACGTATCATCATTTATTGTAAATAAATCATTGTCATCATCTCCTTCTCCTGAAACAAAAGAATAAATAAAATTTGTATTATCAGGGTCGTCTGTTGTCAGTTCTCCAACTGTTGTTCCTAATGGTTCTGTTTCGTCAATATTTTCTGTGTTTAAAAAAATATCACCAGGCGCATAAGTAATTGAAATAGTGTAAGTTTGGTTGTTTGTTTCATCAGCTGAGCGAACAAAATATTCAACAGGATTTGTAAAATTATTAACAGTTACTCCACTTTCCTGAACATCTGTTCCTACTTTTACGAGTGCATGGTCTGATGTTACATAAGAAGCGACAAGATTGTTAATATCTACTTCGGGTAATATTTTCAACGAAATATTTGTTCCATCATAAATTGTTTCGCCTGTTTGACTTGGAGCAATAAATTCTGTCATTTCGGCTTCGCTACTCAAAGTAGGGTTTGCCCAAAAATATGGAAGACTTATCGAACCAGCTGTTCCATCCGATACAAATTGTATCGTTTCAGGTATATTTTTTATCACATTTTCGCTTGCATCATAAACACCAAAGTTTATTGTTGCAGATAGTTCGTTACTGTAAACCATAAGAAAAACAATATATCTATCCGCACCGCTAATATAAATTGGACTTCCAACACCAACACATTCATCGCCAATAAAAGCTCCAACAATATCATATGTATCTATTGATTCAATATAATTCAAACTAATTGCACCTGTTATTGTCATATTATAACTATAACTTCCAGAGTTTACAGTCCACGAAGGCGGATCCGCATAAATACAGATAGATGCAAAAAGCATTAACCATGTTAAAAATATTTTTATTTTCATTTTTATTTATTTAAAAATTTAGAAATTATTTGTAAAAAATCGTAGTTTCACGAGAAGTGAAACTACGATAATTATAAAATTATTGAACTTTAACAATTTCACTTATTTTGACAAATTCACCAGCTTTGATTTTTACAAAGTAAACACCCGATTTGATATCTCCTGTGTTCCAATGTATTGTCCAGATTCCAGCTGTATTTTTCAAACCATCAAAGGTTTTTACTTTTTTGCCAAGTACATCAAAAACTTCAATACTTATTTCTGTTTCATTAGGTAATCCATAAGAAATAGTTATTTCATCTTTAAATGGATTTGGATAATTAGAAATAAAAAATTCAGAAGCTTTGTTCAGATTTTCTGTTATTCCTGTAACGTTCTGTTCAATAGTAAACGGAAACGGAGCATTCAAATTTCCAGTTATATTGTTACTTACAAAATTTACAGTTTCAATAATATCAGTAATTTCATTTTTGTCATTTATAACTTTAAAAGTTATTTCCTCGTTTGCAATATTTGCATACAAAGTTAAAAAGTATAACATTTTTCCTTGCGATTCGATATAAACAGGTTTTGTTACAGCTCTGCATTCATCGTTCACAAAAGCGCCAATAATATGTTCTTCAGTAACAAAAGTATTATTCAAATCAAGTTCGCCGACAATAGACATTGAATGTTGATACAATTCTTTGTTAATTTGCCATTGTTCAATATTTGTTTCTTTGTATCCGTTTTTCAAACCAGATGCTACTTTCATTCCAGATTCAGGAAATGTAAATGTTACTTCTGTGTTTGAAGTTTTTAACATATATCCATGTCCGGGAATTAAATATTCAAGGTCTCCTATCCAACCAAGTATATCATCATACATAGCAAAAGCATATTGACTTTTTACAAGGTCTTCGTTTAGTGCTGGATAAGTAGCAAAAGCATCGCTAACAGTAATATTTACCTGTGGCGGAAAACCTATATAGTTCCAATTTTCGTAAACAGTAAGTGGTACATCAGGAGCATAAAGCGGTATTCCAGAATATATCAAAGTATCTGGATTTGTTAATTTCAATTTATACATTAGTTCGTTTTTGAAACCGTCCGTATTGCTAATCATACCGTTCCAGCCATAAGTTTGGTCATAAGAATCAAAAGCATCAAGAGTTTTTATTTGGTCTCCTGTTTGTGCTTCCAGACTTGCCAAAGTATTATTTACGCTTGCAAAAGTTGGGTTTTCAAGATTAAATGACATCCACTTCCAACCGGAAGGTGCTACTTCTTCGTGCTGTAAAGCGTTGTTTGTGCTAATAATTACTGGATTTGTAACCGAACCGTGAACAGCGTTCATCTCAAATTCGTAAAAAGGCGTTATATCTATATGCACCTGTCCCGTATTTGCGTCCCAGATTTTAAAATAAATATTTTCTCCTCCGCTTGTGTTATTGCTGTAAATAGTCAAAAATACATAGAACATATCATAGTCTTCGATGTAATTTGAATTAACAACACCTCTGCATTCTTCCGTTCCGTTTACCATTACAAAAGCAGCAACCTTATCATCAGGGCTTATTGAAAATTTATTATTTATTTTCAATTGTCCCATAATGTTCATAGAATTTTCAAAATTACCTCCTTCCACAGTCCAATCAGTTGGTGATTGTTCGTAAACTTTAAGATTTACATTAAGTTTTTCTTTATATCCAAATTCAGAAGTTAAATACAAAGACAAGTCATAGTTTCCTACATTAACAACAGGGTCTACCGTAAAAGTTAATGTTTTGTAACTATCTGGCGGAATCGTTCCGTTTTGTTCTGAAACCGAAAGCCATGCTGGAATATTTGATATTTGATAACTTTCGTCTGTTCCACCTGTGTTTAGTATTGTAGCTTGGAATTGAAAATCTTCGAAAACAATTTTTTCAATATCTAACTGAACCTCTTCCCATATAATTGCATTTTTCTTTATGTAAGCTGTCCATGTTGCTGGTGAAGCCATTCTATTTTCTCTTAGGTCTTCTACTCTGTCTACCGTAAATTCAAGGATACATTTTTCTACTGCTGCTGGCGATTCGTTTATATTTACAATAATTTTGTCTTCGTTTACCACCCAGTCAAACGCCAGTTCCTGCACAGGTCTTGCATCTTTTATCTTCGGAACATCTGTATTTGTAATATCTCCTCCGATATTTGTTGCTTCCAGTCCGCTTTGTTTTCCTTCGAAATCAAATGTCCAGTCTTCGAGAGTTGGTATCAGATTTTCACCGAGATAATCATATTTTTCAAAAGGATAATATGCGTATAATCCCATCTCGTTTCCTTGCAGTTTACAATTTCTATCCATTAGAATTTGTTTTTTTGTTTTTGCAAGTCCCCATATTCTAAGTTCATCAATTTTTCCGTTAAAATGATTGTCGTAGTCAATAACAGCCTCCGATACATAATGCCTTCTCGCCGCAATGCTCATCTCGGCACCTACCAGTCCTCCAAACATAGTGCTTATTTCGTATGCTTTCATTTCTCCGTCGATATACAAAGAAGTATTTCCTCTCCGATTTACAACCATCGTAAAATGATGCCAAGAGTTATCAAAGAAATTTTCTTCTTCTATTGTTATTGCAGTACCTTTGTTTTTCGCATAAATTTCACCATTTGAATTAGAACCAATCACCCAAACATTATCGAATGGTGGCGATTGTTCCTGAAAATTATCGTGTCCGTTTGAGAACATAACCGTATTTGTTTGTTCTTCACCTTTGAACCAAAATTCAATCGTGCAATCCATATTTTCTGTAATAACCACCGTTGAGCCGGTTGTGAAATCAATATGCTCTCCTGCACCGTTAAAAGTTCTTGCATATCCTGCCGGGAATACCTGCCACTCTGCACCTACAAGCAATGCGTGTTGTGAACGCGCTTTGTCTTCTGCTTTGTCACCGTATGCTTCGTCCATTGCCCAAAGTCCAGCGAGTTTTATTTCGTTTCCGGTCATTACTTTCATCATATCTGCATAAGATGTTCCGAAACTTCTAAAAGCTTTCCAGATTCTAAAATCGTGAATATATCCATTATAAAAATTAGTTCCGTCCTGATTTTTACCTATATACATTCTTCCTTGACTGCTAAAAGGCGAGCCTACTGGAGCTTCCGAAATCACAATTCCATCGTTCATATAAACACTTAAAGCACTGTTCTCGGCATCGAATGTTACAGCAAAATGCATCCACTGAATAAAATCGGTATAAGAAGCATCCGAAAGAAATGTCTCACTTCCAATTTTTACATAAAACTTATTATTTGCATTGAAACCAATTTCAATATCACCCTGACTGTAAACAATACCACTTTGGCTTTCACCTCTTCTTGTCCAGAACTCAATTGTAAATGGCTTATTATCAAGGTTTGTACCTCTGACAATACTTGCGTAATCATCTGTTCCGTCAAAAAATATACATGCGTTGTGTCTAAGTTCGTTAAATTGATTAATAACACCTCTGACACTGAAATTATATGGTGTCAATCCGCCCTGATAAATATCTTCGTCAAAAGTAATCATAACTTCATCTCCTGGCGAGAGTATTCCGTCTGCTGGTTGTGGTGCTCCAAACAGTTGTGGACGTTTTACATCTTTTATACCGCTTGCTATTTCGGAGTCGTTTATTGTTCCGTCTGAGCAATTAGTTTGTAATTTAATATCATAATTTCTGTCCTGCATATCTTTTAGGTCGTAAATATAGTTCATCGATGCCACCCCGTTAATATATGTTTTTGGTTCAGAGGCATTGTTGTAATCTTCTTCGTTTACATAAAAAGTCATCTTTGGAGCCGCCCAGTTCGATGTTGATGCAGATTTGCTTTTTAAAGAAATCTTCTCAAACATATCATTTGATAAATCATATTCACTAATTCCTATGTTTATAGTTGTATCTCCGTTTGTATTTACTACCCATTGGTTTTCAGGATTATTAAGTGTTACGTTTGCACAAACAGGTTGCCAGTGTGCTGTTAATCGTATTGTATCAGCAATATTATCCTGTAAACTTGTTGGGTCGTTCTGGCAAACCGAACCGAAAACAATACCTATATCTTCACAATCATAAGCTTCTGGTTGTACTTTTTCAAAATAAATTGATTTCATTATTGACTCATTAGGATGTAAAAGTAACGTTACACCACTTCCCATATCTGCACCGTCCATGCTAATAAATGTTCCGCATTGGTTCGATGAATGATCTATTGAAATAAGAAACCATTGTGCTTCCTCTGTTTCGCTGAGGTTAGACAGCTCGATATTAAAAATTGCTGGTTCGTCTTCTGGAATATTATTTGCAATAGTATTTAAAGCCAATATCTGTGGAATTTCGCGCTGCATAGTAGCCGAGTTAAGAACTGTTCCTGGCTGATAAAACTCTGTAACTTCTTCTCCTTCGTAAGGACACATCGTTTGTCCACCTCTTGTTCTAAATACGGTAGAAGTATGCGCTTTTGGTGTTTTAATATCAATACTAAGATAATCTCCAGCATTTCCATCATTAAGAACATATCCGAACGTAACAGAATGTGTTGAATCTGTTTGATTAACATCTGTTTCTGTATGAGTATAACTAGCTGCAAGGTCTATACGCATACCAACTTTCTGGAACGCAAAACCAAATGCTTTTGAAATACTTGGTGAAATCATCCATTCAAATGTGCTTGTATGCGTATCTGTTGTATCATGTGTAGTTGAATTTTCGTAAACAACACCAGCATCAAATGACATGTTTTGTTCGAGAATTGAATTAATTTTCTCTTTTTCATTTTGTTTAATAATATCTTGCCATTCTTTAATTTGCCTATTAAAATACCAAACTGTATCTGTAAATAACGAGTCCATATCCCATTCTACTGGAATTGTAAAATTATAAGAATCTCCGATAAATGTATAACCATCATTACTTACTGGAAGTTCTGTATTATCACTTGCATACATTGGATTTTCCTGTGTATAATGCGAAACATAATTGTCTGAATTAGCCAAATAATTATTTCTCAACATTTTTAAATTAGGAATTAAATATGATTTTATATGATTTTGAGAGAATTGAAAAGCTGTTGCGAATTCAGGGTTCATTCTAATACCCTCAAATTTTCCTATTCTATAACCGTCGACACTTGATCCTACATGTCCTTCACCCTCATCTGGTGCAAGTAAATCAATAAATGTACATTTACCGTAAACAATATTTGTGGAATGACCTATATAAACATCTCCTCCACTGCCTACATAATCCTCTTCAGCGCTTGTTTCCCATCTTTTTGTGTTTGTAAAGGTTGTACTTGTTGTATTTTCATTAATCCATGTTTGATTAGATTCTATCCCAACTACCAAATCATTATTTGCTTCATTTTCCATAATAACTCCTGAACCCAATCCATGAAATGTTGTTACCTTTGCTCCAAACATCACTGTAAGAGAAACATTTTGGTTCATTTCATTTGTTACAGTCCTTGTTGTTGTTTTTGAGACTGAGCTACCTTCTTCGAAATAAGAATAACTGTTTGTTCCGGGTGGGTCTCTTAATATCATATCAAGTTCTTTTGGCCCGTTTGTAACAAAGTTATTACCCGTTGGCATTCCTCCTATTACGTATCCTTTAAATGTGTCTCCGTTGTACAGCCAAGGAGTTGTAATAACTCCACCCATTCCGGTATATGCAATAACTTCCATCGTTTTCAGATAATCTCCTACTCCACCTGTTGTTGTTTTTGGCAGACCAGCAGAAAAGGCATAGTAAACATTTCCGTTCTTATCAATTTGGAATGTTTTTCTGTCTGTATGTATTGCAAGCAAATTAACAATATCCACTGTTCCGTCTGTTACAGGTACAATATCTTCGGCATCGTTGTCATCAACATTAATATACTCTTCGAATACCGAGACCTTAAAATAATATCTTTCTCTCTGTTTGAAAACAGGAAAATCCGTTTTTGGTGTTCCGTCCTCGTTTATAACAGTTAGTAATGTTCCGTCTTTTAATTCAATTTCCGATTCCCAAAAGTTAGGCTCTTCGTCTCTGTTTACCACTTGTATATCTGGTATTTCACGGTAAATAAGGTCGCAGTTCCAGTGATATTCCACACTGTCGATTCTGTAAACATATTGTATGCTTTCATCGGGCATTGTAATTTCATTTATAACCACACTGTCAATTTCTGTTTGCGGCACCATTATAACATTCTTTAAGTCTAATGACAAAAGGCTGTTTTCGTTAAAAGTGTATCGTTGTGTTCCCGATAGGTTTCCAGCTTTTGCCGATGTCATGTAATATTTTTCTGGCAATAGATATGCAAAGAACTCACCTGTTTCATGGTTTGGATAAATTTTTATACTTTTTGGGTTAAGCCCGTCAATGTAAAAAGAAGTTTCACCTTTATCAATTAGATTATCGTCTTCGTATGATTGGTTTTGCCATGTTCCTGTTGAATCGACCATTGCCAGGTCATATTCTTTTTCTGTTGTCATAATAATTTCGGCATGACCTATATTATTATCTGTTTTTCCGAGACCTTTTGGTTTTGCAGCCTGAATTGGTCCTCCTGTAACTCTTCCTATTACTTTAACAAGAGTTATATCTGTAAAGTTTAGGTTTGATATTGGTTCTTGAAAATTATATTCATCTTCAGCTGGAAATCTTCCTTCATCTTTGAAAACATGCCCTTGTTTTTTGACTTCAAAATGATGCCATCCTATTGGAACATAGAGTTCATAATTTCCCATATTGTCTGTTTGAATAAGCGAGCCATCTGGGTTCATTTGCAGTCGTCCGTCTATATAAAAGTTTACTTCTGAGACAGGAAAATATGTATTTTTATATTTTACGTTTCCTTGTATCTTGAAAGCGGCAAGGTCTATAAAATTAATACCATTGTGAACAGAAGCCCCCGGACCGATATAAAGCGATTTAGAATGCGGGTCGAACTCGTGGACTTCAAAAATTGGAACCATAGTATAAACAGAACCTTCTGTATATGGTATTCCCGTTACAAGATAATTTCCGTTTGCGTTGCTAATTCCTTTTACCGATAGCTGTCGTGGAAGAGGTACAGTTTCGCTTAGTGAGCAGTTAGTTATTGTTCCGTGTCTTTCGTTGTAGTTTGCGCCAACACGTGAAATGTCGTAAACAGTATTATAAAAAGTTTCATTAAGTCTTAGATAAAGTTCTAGGTCTTCTTCGTTTCCAGCAATATATCTAACCCCAGTATTAATAACATCTTTTTTGCTTAGTCCTTTGTTCCAGACTCTAACTTCTTCAATATATCCGTTAAAATTTGGAGCGCCTCCTATAATAATTGGAGATGAGTTTGTTGGTGTTCCTCCTACAAGTTTAACACTTTTTGTGTAAATAGTAAGCTCATCGTATAATACATAAATGTATATCGAGTCTGCATCTCTAACTGCATTTACACAAAAAAATGTGTCTTCTTTTTGAGTAAAATTTAGTATTGTTATGTGTGTTCCAGCTGTAAATATTATATCATCGTCATCGTATTCCAATTTATATTGACTTCCTTTTTGGAATAATGTTCTTGTTGTATTAGGCGAGTCCGAGGGTTTTATCCATGCCTGAAATGTAAATCCCGAAGAGAAATCAAAACCAGCATTATGAGGCACTATAATTCTGCTGTCTGCTCCGTTCATGTGCATTCCGTATCCAGTGAATTCGTCTTCTGTTTCTGCAAGTACACTGACATCTTCTACTCCTACACCGTTTGGATATGTTATTTCACCTGCAACAGTTCCAAGCGGTACGCGGAAACCAATATCGCGCGAATATGCATCTTCGTTTGATGCAATAATATCGCTTTCACAATCCGTTTCTGCAACAATTGAATATTCGTAGTATATTCCGGCTTCTGCCGTTTCGTCCATGTAAGATGTTGTTGGGTCTATTGTAGCTATTAATTCTCTCGTTCCAACACCATATTCTTGTCTATAAACTTTAAAACGTTCAACAATATTAGGAAAGTTAAACTCCCATTTAAGCAAAATTTTATCAGAAAAGTAACCTTTTGAACAAACAAGCCTTTTGCCAGAATTAAATGTTCCAGATAAATCTGGGTCTATTCTTGCGCTGACCTCGTTATCGCTGATTGTTGTTCCGCAATGATTTGATGTTTCGATTCTGTATGTATAAGTTTGACATCCTCCTGCTTCGTTGTCTGTATAACTTGTTGTGTTTTGGTCGAGAACAAAACTTACACCTCCGTCTTCCATAGTTCTAACTATTTGCATATCATCGAATTCATAAATTCCGCCCCAGTTTACAGTTATTGAATTACCGTTTCCGTTAGCCGATGTCATGTTAGCTTTTGCTGGGTCTCCTCTATATTTTCCAATTGCTTCTGACGAAAAATTTACATCGCCACAAATATCTCCAGCCCCTACTGTATATATGTAATCTGTGTTTGCATCTTCCAGTCCAGTGTCTTCGTATTCTCTTATGTCTCCGCTTACTGTTGCTATCGTTGTACTACCTCTTGTGATTATAAACGATTCGGGATTTGATTCGTACCATTCCCATGTAAAAAGAACTTTTCCATCGCATAAGTCATCGCTTGCCGTTGCTCCCGATGGAGGATCGCCACCACCTAATGGGTCACCAGATGCTGTATTTGACATAAATCCTTGCCCACCATCATCAGTATCGTATCTCACTTTATAACTTCCCGAACCTCCTGTTATATCATAAGTTGTTTCGCCAGTTGAGCCTATATAAGAATCATCATCATTGTAAACATTCCATGCGCCTGGGCATGTTGTCATATTAGAAGGCTCTGTCCATGATAAAGTAACAGATTCACAATCATCAGCATCAGTGGTCAAGCCCGTTGCTTTTCCCGGTTTTATTGGGTTACATTCCAATTCATAAAAACTGTCATCATCGCTAATTGTTCCGTCTCCGCTCTCAACAGCTCTGATTTTTACGACACTGTTATAAAGTCCAGGTTCAACAACTTCCAAGTTAAAATAATAATCCCACCAGTATTGCTCGCCATCACCGCAGTTGGAACAATTAGTCATATCTTCACATCCGTCATATACATCCTGCGTATATTTGTTTCCACCATCCATATAATGTTTGGTATGAAAAATAGTATGCCAATCATTGTTAGCCTTTTGATATTGCACCCAAAGATGATCGCCTATAGTGTTCCCGCTATTATATCTTTCTGTCCTTAACTTAATTTTTCCATCACATTTTTCATCTTCTAATATTTCAAGATTATCATCGGCATTTTGTGAGTGAGCCTGTTCTGTAGTTACAATAATCAAACTTAACATTATTATCAAAAAAATTCCAAATCTGAATATTTTTTGCTTTTTCTGTTTTAAACATATTTTTTTAAGCATAATTATAAAATTTATAGATTGTAAAATATAATTTTACAAATTAAAAAATAATAAAAGATATAAGCAAAAAATATGGGTGGACAAAAAGTGGACATTTGAAAAAAATTAGAAATATTGCAAAAAAGAAGAGATATTTTTTCCTGATTTTAGATTTAATTTTTTCCGTAACCTGTATCTTGCTTTTTTTATGGAATCTGTTGTCTGAAATGTAATTGCTGATATGTCTTTTGAAGACATATTTAATTTAAGGAAAGCACAAATTCTTCTGTCGTTTATAGTTAAATCGGGGAACTGTTTTTGTATATTTGCGTAAAAATTTTTATGAACTTTATTAAATTTCAATTCAAATTCTTCGAAATTAATGTTATTTGAATATACTTTAATTTTACTTATAATTTCAGATACTTCCTTTTGATTTTTATCTAATTGTTGTAATTTTTCTAATATAATATTATTAAATTTACCTGCTTTTATAATTTTTAATGTTTTTGTTATCAGTTCTTTTTTGTTTTTATTTATTTCGTTTAATAAATTTTGTTCTCTTTCTTTTGCGATTTGTTTTTCGAGGTTTATTTTTTGTTTTGTTGTTTCGACAAATAATATTAAATTTTCGACTCTTGCTATAAGTTCCAGTTTGTCAATTGGTTTTCTCACGTAATCGTTTGCTCCCGATTCAAGAGCTGTTTTTAGGTTTTTTGAGTCTATCATTCTTCCTGTTGCCATAATAATTGGAATATTTTTTGTTTTCGGGTTTTTTCTCAATAATTTAATTGTCTCTATACCAGAGAGTTCTGGCATTTCCCAATCTATAATAACCATGTTTGGCAATGTCTCGCATACGAGTTCGTATCCTTTTTTCCCGTTTAATGCAATATCTATTTTATAATTTTGTGTTCTTAGAATTTTAACCATTACTCTTACACTATTTGGCTCGTCATCAATAACAGCAATTTTATATTGTTTGTTTTTCATTGTTGTTTATTTTTAGTTTGCTTTTTTTCGATATTTGAAACATCCGAAAAAAAAACAAAGAAATAAATATTTCATAAAACACAACTCACAAAAGTATTGTAAATTTTCAGAAAAGTGTTAAATATTTTGATTTTGATTAGGGTAAACGCATCAAAATTAATAAAAAAATTGTTCAAAACGAATATAATTTTATTAAAAACTCCTGAAAATAAAAAACGTTCTAAACGAATATAATTTAATGTTTTATAACACTTTTTTCTTATTATATTAATTTAAATCTTAATTTGCAATGGAGATGATTTTGAAGACATGGTTTTATTTGGAAAACAGAAC
>JAOZMB010000075.1 GCA_029934515.1 Bacteroidales bacterium | reverse complement strand
TTGAAATAAAACAAATTGAAAAACAGAAAGAAAAAGAAGATAAAGAAGTTTTTATCGACAGAGTAAATAACAAAATAGACGAGGCTCTTGAACAAATAGATAGAAAAAAATATTACAAAACTTTACTCGAACATAGAATAGAATTAAATAAAATAAAAAGAGTACCGATAGTATTTGCTGGAAAAGAACCATATATTTTGAAATTAATAAAAGATTGAAAATTTTGGAGTTTTTTCATAAATCGCTAAAAGTATTTGACATTTTTTTTGCAACAAAAATAATAAATATCGAACAAGGAAATTTCAATAATAGTAAATATTAATTCCTTGATTCTAATTACTTTAATATTTTGATGCGTCAGCCCTATATATTTTATTATAAATATTTTTTGTTTCTTCTGAATTTTTAATTTTGCACAAATCAAAATTTATTTATTAATCCAAAATAATGGAAATCTATAAACAAAATGTTAAAGTCGTTTGGCTAAAAGCTGCGGTGTTGGGTAGTTTATGGGGTAGTATAGAAATAATTATAGGCAGTTTTTTTCATAATGTAAGGTTGCCAATGGCAGGTACTGTTCTCGCTGTGCTTGGTGTTGGTCTAATGATTTCTTTCGGACAGATGTGGAAAGAAAAAGGTTTATTCTGGAGAGCTGGAATGATATGTGCAATGATGAAGTCGGTCTCGCCAAGTGCAATACTTTTCGGACCAATGACAGGGATTTTCCTTGAAGGTTTATTATTGGAATTTGCTGTTCGTATGTTTGGTAGAAATTTTTTTGGTTATATTATTGGCGGTATTCTTGCGATGTACAGTGTTGTTTTTCATAAAGTTACTACATTTTTAATAATTTATGGTTTTGATATTGTTCGCATTACAAAAAATCTTTATCTATTCACCGTAAAACAACTAAATGTAACAGATTTAAATTTCTTTCAAGCTTTTTTTATTTTAAGTCTCTTTTATGTTTTATTAGGAATAATTGCCTCTCTTTCTGGTTTATTTATAGGAAAAAGAACTCTTAACTTAATACATAATCACAAACCATTATCTAATATAGAACTTGAATTTGACCGAAATTTTATTGTTCAACCCAAAATGAAACAGTCTTTATTTATGCTTTTTTCGCATATAATGTTTATAGTTTCAGGTCTTGCGCTTATGAATTTTTTAAGTTTTGGTTTTTCATTTATAATTATTTTGGCATACATAATATTTTGCATATACAAATACGAAGGTGTAACACGTCATTTTAGGCGTATTTCGTTTTGGGTTCAGATATTGATACTTATAGTTATTTCGACTATTTTTTACAACGGTTTCAAAGGTGATAATTTTTTTAACGAAGAAGGAATAAAAGCTGGATTAAAACTTACAATGCGTGCATTTCTTGTTATGATTGGTTTTTCGGTTATTAGTATTGAGCTTCGTAATCCGCTGATAAAAGCTGTTTTATACAAAAAAGGTTTTTGGCAATTATATCAGTCGCTTGGTCTGGCTTTTTCTGCTTTGCCTTTTCTTATGAAAAATGCCGCAAATCCAATAAAAATTCTTAAATCGCCAATTAAATCAATTATTGATAATTTGCTTAATTCCAATTTGTTATTAAATGAATTTAAAAAAAATCTGGTTCACAGAAAAGTTATTATAATAAGCGGAAACAGACATGAAGGAAAAACAACTTTTGCTGCCGAGATTATTGCAGAACTTAAAAACAACGGCTTCCAGACAGGTGGTTTCCTTGCAGAAGGAAAATTTGAAAATAATAAAAGAACGGAGTTTGTAATTAAGGATATTAGAACAGGTGCGACAAATGTTCTATGTAATAAAAATAATAAAAATGCAATTCAAAAAACTGGGCATTTTCATTTTTGTAAAGAAGGACTGGAATTTGGAAAAAAAATATTAAAAATTGAAAATTTAAAAAATTGTAATTTTGTTATTATCGACGAAATAGGACCTTTGGAAATGAAAGGCAAAGGTTGGTCGGAGCCAGCAGAACGGCTTCTAAATAAAACAAATATTATTAGTGTCTGGATTATCCGAAAAAAACTTGTCTTTGATGTTATCCAACGTTTTGGAATTAATGAAGCCGTAATTTTTGATATAGCAAAAAATAAAAAAGAAGAGGTTCTTACATATTTAAAAGATAAATTATAATTATATTGTTTTTTATTTACGTTTTTAACTACCTTTGTCCTTGAATAACAAGGATATTTTGAAAGTTCTTATTGTCTCATGCACTTTTTTATTATTATATATTCAAACTAACAGTTAAAAAATAAAATAAAATAAATTAAATATACAAATAAAATTATGATTAGTACATCAGATTTCAGAAACGGATTAACAATCGAATTTAAAAATGATTTATTTACAATTGTCTATTTTCAACATGTAAAACCTGGCAAAGGTCCTGCATTTGTCAGAACAAAACTAAAAAGCCTCTCTTCTGGTAAAATTTTGGAAAACACTTTTTCTTCCGGAGTAAAATTACAGGACGTACGCATAGAACGTCACCCTTATCAATATTTATACAAAGATGACATGGGATATGTTTTTATGCACACAAGAACTTACGAGCAGGTTATGTTACAGGAGGAATCTATTGATAATTACGATTTGATGAAAGAAGGACAAAATGTAGAAATACTTTTTCGTACTTCAAACGATAGAGTCTTGGCATGTGATTTACCTCCTTTTGTAAATTTAAAAGTAACATACACAGAACCCGGAATACGAGGAGATACAGCTTCAACTTCGGCAAGCAAACCAGCAACATTAGAAACAGGAGTTGAACTAAAAGTTCCTCTTTTTGTTAATATTGATGATACTATAAAAATTGATACAAGAAAAAGAGAATATTCTGAGAGAGTCAAATAACAAACAATTTATATTAAATCAATAGTTCGTTAAATTTTTTAAGCGCCAATTTTACCGAAATTAGTTCTTTGATATTGTGTATATTTTATTAGAAATTGATTACAAAAATCATATTTTCATTTTTTATTAATTTTTTTATTAATTTTGTGATATTGTATTTTTTTTGAATAGTTTATTTAAATATATCAAATTATGAAATTGTATAAAATTGAAACTGGAAATCTTAAATTAGATGGTGGAGCGATGTTCGGTGTCGTTCCAAAAGTTATTTGGCAAGTTTTGTATCCAGCTGATGAAAATAATTTGTGCAACTGGGCAATGCGATCCTTGCTTGTTGAGATTAATAACAGAAAGATACTTATAGATACTGGAATGGGCAGCAAACAGGACAAGAAATTTTTTAGACATTATTATCCAAATGGAAATCATTCTCTTGAAAAATCATTAAACGAACAAGGTTTTTATTTTAAAGATGTTACAGATGTAATAATTACACATTTACATTTTGACCATGTTGGAGGTGCTGTTAAATATAATTCAAATAACGAACTCGTTCCAACTTTTCCGAATGCAACATATCATATCAGCAAAGCACAGTGGGATATGTCATTAAACCCAAATAGACGAGAACGAGCATCGTTTCTTAAAGAAAATTATATCCCGCTGATGGAAAATAATGTTGTAAATTTAATTGAAAAAGAATGTGAACTATTTTCAGGAATTTTCTTGAAAATATTTAACGGACACACATCTGGACAAATAATTCCTTACATAAATTACAAAAACCAAACTATCGTTTTCGGTGCTGATTTATTCCCATCAACGGCACATATTCCGATGCCTTACATAATGGGCTACGACACACGTCCACTAATAACTTTAAAAGATAGAGAACGCTTTTTTGATGAAGCAGTTAAGAATAAGCATATTCTGTTTTTCCAACATGATTTGTATAACGAATGCTGTACACTAAAAAATACAACTCGTGGTGTTAGAGTAAAAGAAATTTTTGCTTTGAATAAAATCCTGTAATGATTTGTTGTACTATTGTTATAAAATTAAATTTGCTTTTTTTTTTTCTTTATCTTTTTTGTTTCCATAAATTCTGCCTGCAATAATACCAACTGTGAAACCAGCAAGTAGTCCGAACTTCCAAAATACAGGATTAATTAAATAAGCAATAAGTGTTAAAATTAATATTCCAGAAGAAAAACCAGCAAGAGAATAAACAGCTGAATAATATCCAGCTCTTACTAATCCATGTTTATTTTGCAGATGTTTGAGAATTATTTCGCTACGTTTTTCGTACTCTAAACGCTCTCTTGGACTTCCGTTAATATATTCGGAAAGTCTTTTACTAATGCTCTCAATCTCTATTTTAAAGTTCTCACATTCTGTACAATTATCTGAATATTGGTCTATACGTTCTGCAATTTTTTCAAATCTATCTATTTTGAAAAATTTAAAATCTTGTTTATAAATATCTTTTTTTTGTTCTTTAATCGTTCTTTTTATACCTTGTGACCAAACTTTAAGTTTTCCCATAATTTTTTATTTTTATTTAATTTTTTAATAATTATAACATTTTTTGTTGAAATTATAATTTATTTATATTAATTTTAAAAAATTAGTAATGGTTAAAAAATAACTTCATGATTTGTTTTTTGTAAAATATTTATTATCAGGTGTAAACCAATTCGTAATTTACTTAGTATTAACTTCTCAAATTAATGTTTATATATAGAATAACAAGAACAATACACGGAAGAATACAAATTTATCAATATCAATAAAAATATTATAATTATAATTTTTACAAAGAAAACAAAATTATGAAAAATTTTAAACTTTTAAAAAAATTAAGTGAAACTCCTGGTACTTCAGGTTTTGAAAATGAAATAAGAAAATTAATTTTGAGTGAGATAAGTAATTTACCTGGTGAAGCGAGTATAGATAATATAGGTAATATTACTGTTTTCAGAAAAGGAAAGAAAAGAAAGAAATTGATGCTTGCCGCTCATATGGATGAGATAGGATTTATTATTAATAATATTGATGAAAATGGTTTTTTACGTTTTACAACTCTCGGCGGTTTCGACCCGAAAACAATTGTAACACATCGTGTAGTTGTTCATGGCAAAAAAAATCTTATTGGTGTAATAGGTTCAAAACCAGTTCATCTGATGACAAATGAAGAGCGTGGAAAGAAAGTTTATATAAAAGATTTTTTCATTGATCTTGGAATGGAAAAAGAGGAAGTTGAGAAATATGTAGAAATAGGCACACCTGTTACAAGGTACGGAGAATTGATTGAGATGGGCAATTTTGTAAATGGAAAATCGATGGATAATAGAATATCTGTATTTATATTAATCGAAGCAATGCGACAACTCAAAAATGTAGAATTGCCATTTGATACATATTTTGTATTTACTGTTCAGGAGGAGCTTGGATTGCGCGGCGCACAGACAGCATCGCTACAAATACAACCAGATTTTTCTTTGGCAATAGATACAACTATTGCTTATGATACACCCGGAGCTGCGGCTCATCAAAATGTTACAAAAGCTGGCGAAGGAACAGCTATAAAAATAATGGATGCTGGTGTTGTTGCTGATTATCGTATTGTGAAATTTATGAAACAAACAGCAAAAAAACATAAAATTAAATACCAGTTAGAGTTGTTAAAAGGTGGAGGAACAGACACAGCACGCATGCAGCAGATGGTAAAAGGCGGTTCTATTGCAGGTGCCATTTCAGTGCCTACACGATATATACATTCTGTAATCGAGTCTGTAAATAAATCGGATATAAAAGAGAGTATAAAATTATTAAAAAATTGTATCCTTGAAATAGATACATATAATTGGAAATTTTAGGTAATATTTTTAAATACATTAGTTTTTGTATTACTATTTATAAATAAAATTTATTAATGGAAAATATACAGACAAATCGTCTTATTCTTAAAGAAATAAAAATAGAGGATGCAGAACAAATATACAAATTATTTTCAGATAAAGAGTTGTTGAAATATACTGATAATGATATTCATAAGACAATTAAAGATACAAAAGAACTGATAGGGATTTATCAAAAAGAACAGAAAACAGGGAAATCTTTTAGGTGGGCAATCTGGTTGAAAAAAACAAATAATATTATTGGTATTTTATCAATATATCACATAAATAGAAAACATAAATTTGCTACAATAGGCAGTTTTTTGGATAGAAATTACCAAAAAAACGGTTTTATGCCTGAAGCAAGATTGGCAACTATTAATTATGCTTTCAATAAATTGAAGTTAAATAGATTGGAAGCACAGGTTTTTGTTAAAAATATGTATTCTATAAAGATGTTGGAAAAATTAGGATTTAAAAAAGAGGGAAGACTAAGACAGAATTTTATGATAAATAATAAATTAGAAGATTCTTTTATGTATTCTATCTTGATAGTTCCAAACAAATAATGCTATTCAAAAAACATTACTTGTTTAGGACTATTTTCTTTGGTGCGGTATTTTTAAGCCATTATATTGTGCGGTGAAAATACCGCAGAAGCGCAAAATAAAAAAATAATACGAAAAAAACTAATTACAATAATTATATTTTTTAACATTTTTCTATCACTTTTTCTGTCAAGTCATAAGCGAGAAACATAATTTTTGTTATAGTTCCTTGTGGGTCTTTTATTGCCGAATATGTTCCCTGTAAAAAGACCTTATTTTTATTTTTTGATAAAAGCGAGAACCTGTCTGTTTTGTGCATTCCTCTTCTTAGGTCTCTCCAGAAATGTCTATACGGAATAGATTCTACCTCTATTTTGTCAACAAATATTTTATGATTATTTCCTACAAGTTCTTCTTCTTTATATCCAACAACTTTACAGAATAGTTTGTTTGCTTGTAATATATTTCCGAATGAATCGAATTCAATAAGTGCGTTTGTAGCATTAATATTTTCCATTCTGCTTGAGCTTTCCGCCTTTGTAAATTTTAGTTTTGTAATATCCGTAAATATCTCCAGAATTTTGTAAGGTTTTTCTTCGTTGTCAAGTATAGGTACATATATTCCTCTAAAAAATAATAGTTCTGATTTTTTATTTACACGTCTGCATTCGAAGTCGAACGTTTTTCCTTTTCTTAGACTTTTCCAGAAGTTCTTATAATCTCTCGATTTTCGGTCATCGTCATGCACAAACATTCTATGGTGTCTTCCTATAATATCTTTTATTTTGTATCCAAAAGTTTTAAGGAAGGTATTATTTGCAGATATTACCATCCCACTTAGGTCGTATTCTGCAACGAGGTTATTTTTATCAACAGCATTAAATCTGTCTCTAATTTCTTTTTCTTTTTTTACAATTTTACGGTTTATAATTATTATTCTGTCATGTTGTTCTTGTAGTTCTGTTTGTATTTCGTTTAGCTGATTTATTTTTTGTTGTAACTCTTTTTCTTGTTTTCTTGTTTTTCCGATTATTTTTTTTAGTTCTTTTTCATTAATTTTCAATTTAAAGTTAGCCTCGGCAAGCAATGACTGTTTATTAGCCATTTCTTCTTGTGTTGCGTGTAGTTCTTCGAGGTTTTGTCTCATTTCTTCTTCTTGAGATAACATTGCCTTTGCCTGCTCTGTCATCGCTTTTGTTTGTTCTGTTAGTTCTATTTCGAGTTTTTTATGTTTTGTTAGATTTGTAGATAGACAGAGTATTTTAAGGATATTTCCATTTTCGTCTTTTATCGGAGCGTATATTATAGAGAACCAAAATTCTTTATTATCTACCAACAGATATTCTGTTTTTTGGACATGTTTACCTTCTCTCATAATTCTCCAAAACTCGTTATAACTCGACTCGTTGTCTGGTTTGATAAGATATAAATGGTGTCTTCCAATGATTTCATCTTCTCCGATTTCAATAGAATCAATTAGAGCTTTGTTTACTGAAATAATATGTCCTCTCATATCCAATTCAAAGACAAGTGATGATGTATCTATTGCTGATAATATGCTCGACATTTCTGCTTCTCTTTTAGCTGATTCTTCTTGTGCTTTTTGCAATTGTTCAAAATTTTGCAATTTCTTCTTTTCCTGTATAGCCATTTGTTTACGTTGTATTTGAGATTGTTCAAGTAGTTCGGCTGTTCTAATATTTGTTCTTATAATCGACAATGATGCGGCTATACTATCTGATACTTTTTCGGCAAATTCTATTTCATAAGAAAGGAACTCATTAAAAGATGCTATTTCAATTACACCAAATACTTCGTCTTCTACACGCATTGGAACTATTAAAAGACTACGAGGATTTGCTCCGCCAAGTCCAGATGTTATTGTTATATATGAATTAGGAATATCTGTCATATAAATTGTTTCTTTCTCAATTGCAGCCGTCCCGACGAGTCCTTCTCCTGGATATATTTTTTTTTGTTTTTTCTTTTCGTGTCCGAAAGCGTATGTTGCCATTAGTTCGAGGTAAATATCATTTGCATCATTTCTGTTGTAAATAAATAGACCACCCTGATTTGCATCTAAAAAATATACTAATTCTCTGATAACCATATTTGAGAGTAAATTTATATTACCTGTACTTTTCCTCATGATGTCATTTAACCTTGTAAGACCTTCATTTGCCCATTTTCTCATATTATCTTTTTTCTTTCTTTTCTCGTCTTTGATATTTGCTTCATTAAGGTTTTGTCTCATCTCGATAAGAGAATTTCCAAGCTCATCTTCATTTCCAAGTGGCGTATATTTTACATCGAATATACCTTTTCCCATCAGTTTTGCAAAATCAGTGGTATTTTTTAATCCCGTAATTAATTTGTTTATATTTTTTGTTATTTCCGAAATCTCATCATTTCCTTCTGGCTCTGATGGTTTTTTAGGCAATTTTCCTTTGCTTAGTGGTATTATGTATTCTTTAAGTATGTTTAATGGTTTTGTTATTGAACTTAAGAATACCCATAAAATAAAAATTACCATACCAATTATAAAACCCATAAATATATAAATTGAACGAAATGTATTTTTGATTTCTTTTTCTTCCTGAACTTTGATGTTCTCTATTATACTCTCAAGCGGAGTATTAACTTTATGAATCTCAGAACGCAACTCACCCGTCAAACCTTCTTTGTATGACATTCCTATTTCACGGTCTATTTTTAATAAGGTAATAAATTGATATTTAAAATCGTTTATACTTTTAATAAAATTTTTGTCTATCGCTAATACATTGGATATTAATATAGTATCTCCTGTTGCAGAGGGATTATTGTTTATTATACTATCTGTTGTATTTACGTATTTAGTAAAGAAGTTTTTATTTATATAATTATTCAATTGTTTAAATTGCCCCAGAAATTTTCTATAATACTTAATATCTTTATTAAAAAGATAATTTTCATAAGTTTGTATAAGGTTTCTGACGGAATCTTTTACATGCGTATCTATAGCTTTTTGGTATGCTAATTTGGCATCTGCTTCTAATTCTCCTATTATTCCTCTTTTTTTAGAGCCTCTTTGAAATGTTTTTTCTGATAGCGTTCTAAATATTTCAACATAATGTTTATGAAATATGTTAATACTGTTTAAATTTTCGTTAAGATGTAATTCTTTTGAAATAATATTTTCATTTAAATCTGTTAATATTTCACTAAATCTATCTGATGAATTTTTATGTTTTTTTAAATATTTATTTTTTCCAGTCGTAAAAAAAGCTGGGTCTTCTGGATAACGAAGCAAAAAATGTTGCTCGAACCGGCGCATGTTCAAATAATGAAAAGTTAATTTGTCAATACTCTGATGATAATTTCTATAATCTTGTACATCTAATAATGTATAAATAACAAAAATTACAATAAGAATAAGTAATCCTATTATACTCATTAACAAGAAGTTAAACCTTAACCGAATACTAAAATTTAGAAAGAATGATTTCACAATAAATATTTATTGGGTTTATTTTAAAATAACAGAAAGCAAAATTAAAAAATAATATGTAATTTATTCTTTAATTATAAAAAAAATTTTAACTTTGCTTATAATTTTACAAAATTAATACCAAAAATATAATGTTGTATCCATTAAAATTTAATTCTATTTACAAAAAAAAAGTCTGGGGCGGAAACAAATTAGAAAATTTTTTGTGTAAAAAAAATATTCCTTCTAATAAGATAGGAGAGAGTTGGGAGATATCTGCTCTTAAAAATAATATCTCTGTTGTTGTTAATGGTCGGTTTGCAGGAAAAAATTTAAAACAAATTATAGATATTGAAAAAGAAAAACTCATCGGTAAAAAAGTATATCTTGAACATGGAAACAATTTTCCGCTGTTGATAAAATTTATTGATGCAAATGAAAATTTATCTGTTCAGGTGCATCCTAACAATAAAATTGCAAAAAAATATCATAATTTAAATGGTAAAACAGAAATGTGGTATATTATTGATGCAGAAATTGGTTCTGAAATAATTACAGGACTTAATAAAAATAGCTCAAAAGAAGAATATTTTGAACTACTCAAAAAAAAGAAATTAAAAAATATTTTAAATTTTGAAAAAGTAAAAGCTGGCGATGTATTTTTTATTCCTGCAAGGCGTATTCATTCAATATGCAAAGGAATATTATTAGCTGAGATACAACAAACATCAGACTTAACCTATCGTATTTATGATTGGGAACGAACAGGAAAAGATGGAAACAAAAGAGAATTACATACAAAACTTGCTGGTGAAACAATTGATTTTAACAAAAAAGAAAATTACACAACAAATTATTCTACAACAAAAAATAAGACAAATAACTTAATAACATGCAATTATTTTACAACAAATTTTTTAGAAATCGACAGAACAATAATGAAAAATTATTCTAAGATAGACAGTTTTATTATATATATGTGTATAGAAGGCGAATTTTACATTGATTGCAATAACATAATATCTGGCATAAAAAAAGGCGAGACTGTGTTAATTCCCGCCGAACTAAAAAATATAAAACTAATCCCGAACGGGCAAGCAAAACTTTTGGAAGTTTATGTTTAATAATTGCATAATTATATCAATTGTCAATTTCTTCAGCTACT
Source organism: Bacteroidales bacterium (assembly GCA_029934515.1). Taxonomy (GTDB): domain Bacteria; phylum Bacteroidota; class Bacteroidia; order Bacteroidales; family JAADGE01; genus JAOZMB01. The sequence goes on along the minus strand of JAOZMB010000075.1, from coordinate 5,427 downwards.
TCATCAGTAATTTCGATATTATGAAAAACGTTCTGAACATCATCAAGTTGTTCAAATTTATCAATAACATTTAGCACTTTAATAGTTGTTTCTTTATCAAAAGATTTATAATTTTGAGCTATTCTCTGCAATTCTGCATTTTCAACTTCAAGTTCAAGCTCTTCTAATTTCTTTTGCATATTGCCGAAATCAACCATTTCAACAGTTAAAAAATACTTATCATCAACTTTCTCAATATCTTCTAATCCTACATCAATAAGGTCAAGTTCAAGCTCTTCCATATCAAAGTCGCCATTATTTATAACAAAAATACCTTTACGTTCAAAAAGATAAGATAACGAACCATTTTTGCCAAGATTACCGCCATATTTTGTAAAAATATGTCTTACATCGCTAACAGTTCTTTGATTATTATCTGTTAAACACTCTACAAAAATCGCAATACCTCTCGGTCCGACTCCTTCAAAAGTTATTTCATTAAGATTACTGTCATCGCTCTCCGCCTTCTTAATAGCTCTTACTATGTTATTCTTAGGCATATTTACACCTTTCGCATTCGCAATTGCAAGTCTCAGGCGCGGATTGGAATCGGGGTCTGAGCTACTCCCTTCTTTAATAGCTATTGTTATTTCCTTTACAATACGTGAAAAAATCTTTGACCTTTTTGCATCTTTTGCTCCTTTTTTTCGTTTTATTGTTGACCATTTACTGTGACCTGACATAATTTTAATTATTTTATTATAAACTAAGTAAAATAGATTTTTAACTTTTTATTGAAAAGTCCAGCCACTACCACTACCGCTTGTTTTCTTTTTGGAATGTGGATTAATACAAATTACAGGTATTTGAGAAGAATTATAAATAATTTGCTCGTCCCAAGAATTGAAAAACAAACTGCTACCTTTATTAACAAGTGTCATAATTAATTCAGCCTCGTTAACAACTGCATAATCAATAACTTGTTTTGAAAAATTACCAGCCACAGGTTTGATTACTTTATCTGTATATTTAATATTGTACTCTTCAAGCAGATTTTTGATTTGTTTTGTTATTCCCATAATCCTTGTCTTATAAAATTTTTCGGATTCATATTTTGGAATAAGATGGATAGTTGAATCGAATATTTTTGCAATATTTATTGCCCACGATACTTTTTGTCTATCTTTTGTTTGTGCAGTTATAGGAAATACGATATTTTTATATCCAGCTTTAAAAGAACGTCTCTGAACAACAATAGTAGGAACGTCAACAGCTGCAATCATTTTTAATACATAGCTTCCTGTTATTTTCTGAAATCCTACTTTCCCGTGTGTACCAAGAATAACAAGTTTAATATTTAATTTATCTCCGACATCTTTAACTTTCTCGAACAGATTTCCTGTTTTTATTATATACTCAACCTGAACACCATATTCTTTTGAATATTTAAAAGACATATCATCTAATCTTTCCGCTATTGATTCTCTTGTTGGATTTTCTTCGTTAAGATATTTATTGGTATCTTTATTAATAATATGAACCAAAAAAACACGATAGCCAAGATGTTTTGCCAAAACTAATCCATGTTCGATTGCGTTATCACAAACTTCCGAAAAATCTGTTGGAATAAGAATAATATCATTCTTTTGATTTTTTTTCATAATTATATAATTTATGTTTGAATTTTAAATTGTTATTGCTTTGTAAATTGATTATTTTGATAAAATGTATTGAAAATTTTTGTTGCTAAAGTATAAATAATAATTTTGATTAACAATTTTTTTTTACCATTTTTTACAGTTATACATTTAATATTGTGATTTCTTATTTTTTTATTGTTGAAAATCAGTACAATAGTATATTTCCTATTTTGTCAAAGTAAAACAAAATTTTGATGTTATACAACTTTTCATGTCATGATATGCTGATTGCATAGGTCAAGAGATTTTGAATATATCAAAGATAAATAAACTATTTTATAAAATAAAAAACATTTTTTAAGTAATAGAATTTTAATTATTCTGTTTATTTAATAGACACTAATTATAAATAACTAAATATTAGATGAAAAAATTATATATATTTCTATTTTTTTTTTTTTTTTCGTTTCAAATTTTTTCTCAAAACGTAAAAATTTACGGAACTATTTCAGATGAGTACAATAATATTATTGATGAAGCTATAATATCAACAAATGATGGAGTTTTTACAACAAAAACAAATGATAAAGGAAAGTATGAATTTTTTGTTAATAAAAAATACAGAGTTATTAATTTTAGAAGAGTTGGTTATGAACTTAGAACTGTTGATATTCCTTCTAATGAAAGCGAAGTAGAGATTAATGTAGTTTTAATATCAGTGAACGAAATCGATTCTGTTGTTGTAACTGGAATAAAACTAAATTCGCAGGGAAATATTGCAATAGACCCAAAAATTGCAAACAGAATTCCATCACTTACAGAGAGTATCGAAAATCTGGTTAAAATGCAAATAGGTGTTGTTTCACGTAACGAAATGAGTTCTCAATATTCTGTTAGAGGCGGTAATTTTGACGAAAATCTGGTATATGTAAACGGAATAGAAATTTACAGACCGCAATTAATTCGTTCTGGACAGCAGGAAGGTTTAAGTTTTATTAATCCAGCACTTGTGTCGTCTGTTAATTTTTCTGCTGGTGGTTTCGGAACAAAATACGGCGATAAAATGTCTTCTGTTTTGGATATTAAATACAAAAGACCAAAAGAATTTGAAGCAGGTATTTCGGGAAGTTTACTTGGTGCATCGGCTTATGTATGCGGAGCAAGTAAAGATAAAATGTTTACTCATGTTACCGGAATTCGTTATAAAACAACTAAATATATATTGAACAGTTTGGATACGAAAGGCGATTATAAACCTTCGTTTATAGATTTTCAGAGTTTCCTTACATATTCTTTTAATAGTGAGTTCGATATAAGTTTCCTTGCTAATATTTCCAACAATAAATTTGATTTTGTACCAAAAAGCAAAGAAACAAATTTTGGAACAATCAGCAATGCATATGGATTGTATATTTATTTTGAGGGTCAGGAGATTAACAAATTTTCGTCTTTTGCTGGAGCGTTTACAGGAAATTATCATCCTTTTTCAGATATTAATTATTCTCTTTCAATTTCGGCTTTTAGTGCCGAAGAGGCTGAAACTTATGATATACTTGGGGCATATTCATTAAATGAGTTAAATCGTGATATAGGTTCTTCGAGTGCAGGCGACAGTCTTTTGAATCTTGGAATAGGAAAATTTATTCGACATGCAAGGAATTATCTTTATATAAATGCTTTTAGCATAAATCACAAAGGTTTTTATGACAATGAAAATCACTATATAAACTGGGGAATTGAATATAAATATGAAGACATAACAGACAAAATTAATGAATGGGAACTAATTGATTCTGCTGGATATTCGATACCTTACAATGGAAGCGAAATAAATTTGTACAAAAATATTTCTGGCGAAAACGATTTGCATACAGATAGGTTCTCTGCATATATACAGGATAGATATTCTTTTGACAGTGACGATGCTGAATACGAAATTGTTGCTGGAGTGAGGTTAAATTACAATACGTATAATGAAGAGATACTTTTAAGTCCGAGAATATCGGCGGCATACAAACCAAATGAAAGAGACGATTTGATGTTCCGTATAGCTGGCGGTTTGTATTATCAACCACCGTTTTATCGAGAAATAAGAATGTTTGACGGCACGCTTATTTATGGCAGTAAAGCACAGCGTGCTATTCATATTCTTGCTGGCAATGAATTTGATTTTGATGCACTTGGCAGACATTTAAAAATGACAACAGAAATTTATTATAAAAAATTAGATAATCTAATTCCTTTTGAAGTAGATAATGTAAAAGTAAAATATTATGCAAATCAAAGGGCAAAAGGATATGCTGCTGGAATTGATGCAAAAATTTCAGGTGATTTTGTGCCAGGAACACACTCATGGTTTAGTATTTCGCTTATGAAAACAGAAGAGGACGTTTTCGATACAGGAAATGGTAAAGATGACGGATACGGATATATCCCACGACCAACAGACCAGCTTGTAAGTGCGAGTTTGGTTTTGCAGGATTACGTACCAGGAAACAAAAATTTTAAAGTAAACCTTAACCTTGTCTATGGAACGAGTTTTAAATTCGGACCACCAGAAACGGAACGTGCAAATGCAATTCTTACATCACCAGATTATAAACGTGTTGATTTAGGCGCTTCTGTAGTATTATTAAAAAAAGACAGAAAGGAAAGAAAGTTTTTTCTACATATTTTTAAAAGTCTGTGGCTTACCGTTGAGGTATTTAATCTTCTTGATGTTCAAAATACAGTATCGTATATGTGGTTAAGAATTGTGCCAAATACAGCTGTTCCTTTCGATGGTGTATTCCAACAAACAGTAGTACCAAATTATTTGACTGGAAGAAGATTAAACCTGAAATTATCAATTAAGTTTTAATGTAAGTGAATTATAAATTATGAATTACGAATTGGTTTACACCTGATAATAAGTATTTTACAAAAAACAAATCAGGTAATTATTACAAAAGTTAAAAAAGTTGTTTTTTTTGTAATATTATAAAAAAATTTCATTATTGTTTATTTACTAATCTAACTTTATCATTTATGGCATATAAAATAAATGGTCTAAATTCCGAGACTGCAAAGCTACAAAAAAAATTAGAAAAACAACTACCCAAAGTAAATATGGGAAGAATTAAATTTATTGTTTTTTTCATTTTCGCATTATTAACCAAGTGTACAGTAGTTTTTTATAAATTAGCCTCTGTCTTTTTAACGAATTCAAAAATTTTATCTAACCACTAACCACTAACCACTATAATTTGGATTTATAAATTATTATTTTCTCTTTTGCCAGATAATAAAAATGTTATTCTTTGTATTGACAGAACCAATTGGAAATTAGGCAAGACCAGTATCAATATATTGATGTTATCAGTTGCATATCAAGGACTAAGTATTCCTATTATTTGGACTTTATTAGATTTAAACAAAAATATTTGCAATTATATAAAATATTATTAACTTTGCATTACCATCAATAATGGTATTATTAATACAGAGATTAAAAACAAGCTTGTAAAAAAATCCTTTGATTAGTATTATAACAGTAGTGTTTAACGGAGAAAAACATCTTGAACAAACAATTTAAAGTATTATAAATCAAACTTATACCAATATTGATTTTTTTATCAGTGAACATGACAATGGAATATATGATGCCATTAATAAATGGTATAAAAAAAGCAAAAGGAAGATATATAGGTTTGGTTTGTTAAACAGTGATGATTTTTATGAATAGAATGCTGTAAAAATAATTATTAATAGAATAAATAAGACACGAATTACATGATATTTTTGAGATAAAACAAGTTCCAAAATCTGC
>JAOZMB010000074.1 GCA_029934515.1 Bacteroidales bacterium | reverse complement strand
GTTTTTTGTAAAATACTTATTATCAGGTGTAAATCAATTCGTAATTCGTAATTTATAATTCGTAATTTACTAATCTAATTGTAATGATGAAATTAAACTGAACAAGTCCCTATTTTTGTTATTTATTTAATGTTTCAGAATTTATTTTATAATTTATTGTTCTATATATTGAAATATGTAATATATTTGCAAATTAATTATATCTTAATATCTTACTATAAAAGAAACCTTAAAAATATTATGCAAAAATTAAAATATGAACGTCCGATAATAAATAAGATAAGTGCTGGAATAAGTGATAAATTCGGAATGACACCCCAAATACCTGTTATTAAAGAAATTGATGGTATTGATGTAAAAAAATTAATAAACGATTACGGCTCACCAGTATTTGTGTTATCTGAAAAAACAATAAGAGAAACATACAAAGAAGCAAAACTTGCTTTTACGACAAGATACCCAAAAGTTCAGTTTGCCTGGTCGTATAAAACAAATTATTTAAATTCTGTTTGCCAAGTATTTCACAGCGAAGGCTCATGGGCAGAGGTAGTCTCTGGATTTGAGTATGATAAAGCTATCGCAAACGGTGTATCAGGCAAAAAAATTATTTTTAATGGCCCACATAAAAGTAAGGACGATTTGAGAAAAACAATAAGGAACGGGTCTTATATACATATTGACCATTTTGACGAGCTATATACAATAATTGCATTATCTAAATCTATACGTGAACGTCCTAAGGTTGCAATACGCGTAAACATGGATACTGGAATTTATCCTCGCTGGGATAGGTTTGGTTTTAATTATGAAAACGGCGAAGCTTGGAACGCACTTAACAGAATAATGTTAAGCGAAAAACTTGACCTAATTGGGTTGCACACTCATATAGGAACATACATAATGACACCTAACGCTTATGCGGTAGCGGCTGGTAAACTCGCAGAACTTGCTGTAAGAATAAATAGAAAATATAATCATAATATAAAATATATTGATATGGGTGGTGGTTTTGCTTCGAAAAATACGCTGAAAGGAGCATACCTTCCCGGAAAAGATACATGCCCATCGTTCGACCAATACGCAGACGCAATTACAAATGCAATAATCAATTCAGAGATTAATCCGCAAAATATGCCAACACTATTTCTCGAAACAGGACGCGCACTAATTGATGATGCTGGATATGTACTCGGAACTGTTTTGGCAAACAAAAGACTTGCTGATGGAAGACGCTCAATGATTATTGATATAGGTGTAAATATGCTTTTTACTTCATTCTGGTACGAACACGAAATATATCCTGCACAGAAAATAGGAAAATTTAGTGAAGACACAACTATTTATGGTCCATTGTGTATGAATATTGATGTAATACGTGCTGTAATAAATTTCCCACCAATGCAAAAAGGAGAGCATGTCGTCTTGAAAAGAGTCGGAGCGTACAACGTTACACAATGGATGCAATTTATAACTTTACGTCCAAAAGTTATTTTGATTGATACAAAAGGAGTAACACATATTATTCGAGAAAACGAAACAAAAAATACAATCACTGCTATGGAAAGAACACCAAAACATTTGAAGTAAATTATAAATCAAAAGAAAAAATATTAAACAATAAAACAAATAAAAATATTAAATTTAAAAATATATTATTATGGGATTTTGGAGTAAACTAAGAGGTGAATTAATAGATATTATAGAATGGACAGACGACTCAAGTGATATTATGATGTGGAGGTTTGAAAGAAAAGGAAATGAAATTAAAAATGGTGCACAACTTACAGTTCGTGAATCTCAGGTCGCAGTCTTTGTAAATGAAGGTAAAATTGCTGATGTATTTCCTTCGGGAAGATATGAACTTGTAACAAATAATTTGCCTATATTATCTACATTAAAAGGTTGGAAATATGGATTTAATAGTCCATTTAAAGCTGAGGTATATTTTTTGAATACAAAACGTTTTACGAATAGAAAATGGGGAACACCAAATATTTTTTATATTCGCGATGCAGATTTTGGAAGAGTAAGCCTCAGAGCGTTCGGAACATATACTATTAAAATTAACGACCCAGTTAAATTTATTCAGGAAGTTGCTGGAACAAGTGGAGATTTCACTACCGATGAAATGAAAGGAGAACTGAGAAGTATGATTGTTACACGTTTTATTGATGCAATAGGCGAGAGCAAATTGCCACTGCTTGATATGGCTCAAAATTACAAAGATATTTCAAAATTTTGTCAAACAAAACTTAGCGGAGAATTTAACGAATACGGTTTAGAAATTAATAAATTCCTTATATCAAGTATTAGTCTGCCAGAAACATTACAGGCAAAACTCGATGAAGGAACTGGTATGAATATGCTCGGAGACATGAACAAATATACACAAATGAAATCAGCTGATTCGATGGAATCGGCAGCTAAAAATCCCGGAATGGGAGGAGGAATGGAAAATATGATGGGAATGGCAATGATGCAACAAATGATGAATCAAAACAAAAATGTAAATCAATATCAGAACCAACAAGCTGTAAATGTACCACCGCCACCACCACCGACTTCAAAATATTATATATCTTTAAACGGACAACAAGCAGGACCTTTTGATATGAACACACTACAACAAAAAGTCGCACAAGGACAATTGACAAAACAAACACACGTATGGAAACAAGGAATGCCAGCTTGGAAAACTGCTGGTGAAGTCCCAGAAATCGCTAATTTATTTGGTGCAATGCCACCGCCACCACCAATGTAGAAAGTTGTTAGTTGTTAGTTGTTAGTGGTTAGTTTTTAGTGGTTAGTTGTTAGTGGTTAGTGGCTATTTGTTAGTTTCTATTTATTAAGGCAAACGCATCAAAATATTTAAGTGCTGAAAATCAAGAAATTACTATTTTGAAAAATAGATAACAAAAAATAACCACTAACCACTAACCACTAAAAACAAATTCAAATAGTATCATGAAAAATAAAAAAAATATCGAAAGCAAACAGAATGAAATTATTTGTGAAAATTGCGGAGCAAAACTTGTTTTTAAACCAGGTGCCAACAGTCTTACTTGTGGTTTTTGTGGAAATTTAAATGAAATTAAAGTTGATAGAAAAGCAATTATAGATGCAAGACAAGAAATTGATTATTTGGATTTTATTCGTAATAATGATGCAAGTGCTGTTAAAATTGAAATCACAACAGTGAAATGTCAAGGATGTGGTGCCGAAACTACTTTTGATAATAATATTGTTTCGTCTGTATGTGATTTTTGTAGCAGTCCGCTTGTCTCAAAAGATGCTCATAAATTACAGATTATCAAACCAAAAGCTATGTTGTCGTTCAAAATAACAAATAAAGAAAGCATTGATTTGTTTCGTAATTGGCTCAAAAAGCGTTGGTTTGCACCTAATAAATTAAAAAATTATGCAAAACAAACAGAAAAACTATCTGGTATATATATTCCTTACTGGACTTATGACGCAGACACAACAACAAATTATTCCGGACAAAGAGGAGATAATTATCAAGAAACTGAAACTTATACAGAAAACGGTGAACAGAAAACAAAAACTGTAACAAAAACAAAATGGTCGTTTGTTAGAGGAACAGTATCTCGCTTCTTTAATGATGTGCTTATCCCTGCAAGCAATTCATTACCAAAGAAATATGTAGAACGTCTTGCGCCTTGGGACTTGGATAATCTTTTGCCTTATAATACAAAATATCTTAGTGGTTTTAAATCGGAAACTTATCAAATTGACCTAAAAACAGGTTTTGAACAAGCAAAAGATAAAATGGAAAATGAAATAAAAAATGATGTAAGAATAGATATAGGCGGAGACAAACAACAAATATCTTCAATGAATACTCGTTTTTATGAAACAACATTCAAACATATTTTGTTACCTATTTGGATAAGTGCGTACAGCTACAACAACAAAGTATATAGATTTATGATTAACGGAAGAACAGGAGAAGTACAAGGCGAAAGGCCTTGGAGTGTAATAAAAATTATTTTTGCTGTTATTATTACTATTGCAATTATTGGAGGATTATATTGGTATTTCAAATAAAAACAAATTAAATTTAAATTCCAGAATACCAGACAAGAAGAAAATCATTTTTTTTTTTTACATCAAGAAATTTATAATTTAAAGTATATTGACAGTTAAATTGATTTTTTATAATTTCACAATTAATTGTTCCTTGTTGTTCGATATTTTTTATTTCTACGTTCAAATTTTTCTTAAAATCAAGCGAACCTTTTGAATATATTTTATACATAGTTTCTTTTGCGCACCAGTTCAAATATAAATATTTCAATTTATTATTTTTACAAATTAGATGATTTTCTTTTTTATTTAAAAATTTATAAGCAATTCTATATATTCTTTCTGATATTTTTTCAATATCAATACCGGTATTATTGTTTTTTGTTTTTATTACGGCAACGACACCATTTGAATGCGAAATAGAAATACAATAATTATTTTCTACAAATGGTTTTCCGTATTTATAATATTTAATTTCATAATGTTTGTCATTCATCTCAAAAAAAAGAATACGAACAGCAAGCCACTCACATTTTCGTTTTTCATTTTTAATAGAATTATAATTTTCTATTTCAACGTAGCTTAATTTATCTTTTATTTTATTAAACAATATATCTGAATTATTTATTGTTTTCGCAACAATTAATTCATAATAATTATGTTTGAGTTTATAAATTATTTGCATTTGTTTTTTAATTATATAGGTAAAACTTTCAATATTTTTTTTGCGGCATAGTATGGGCTTATTAATCCTTCTGTTATTTGTTTTTCAATATTTTCAATTTGTTTTTTATTCTTACTATAAAATTTACTTTTTATTTCTTCGTTAATTATTTCGTACATTCTAAATTTAGCTTGTTTATTTCTTTTTTTATAAAAATAATCATTTTTTTTAGTCAAATTAATATATTCTTCGATTGTTTTCCAAACGTTTTCTATTCCAGCTCCTGTCAATGATGATGCGGTAGATACTTTTGGTATCCAACCAGATATTGCTGGCGGTAGCAAATGAAGTGCATTTTTATAATCTGTTAATGTTCTTTTTGTTTTAATAATATTATCTCCGTCTGCTTTGTTAATTACAACAGCATCAGCCATTTCCATAATTCCGCGCTTGATACCTTGTAACTCATCGCCAGCTCCTGAAATCATTAGCAATAGAAAAAAATCAACCATAGAATGAACAGCAATTTCAGATTGACCAACTCCAACTGTTTCAACAAAAATTACATCAAAACCAGCCGCTTCACACAAAATAATTGTCTCTGCTGTCTTGCGAGCAACTCCACCAAGAGAACCAGAAGAAGGCGATGGTCTAATAAAAGCATTAATGTTCACACTCAGTTCTTCCATACGTGTTTTATCGCCTAAAATACTTCCTCCTGAACGACTACTCGACGGGTCAACTGCAAGAACAGCAAGACGTTTGCCTTTTTTAATAAGTTGTACGCCAAGTGTTTCTATAAAAGAACTTTTGCCTGCTCCGGGAACACCAGTAACGGCTATTCTAATCGAATTACCAGAAAAAGGAAGACATTTGTTAATAATATTAAGAGCTATTTCGCGATGCGACTCTAACGAACTCTCAACCAATGTAATTGCAGAACTTAGCAAACTAATATTACCGTTGATAATACCTGAAACATATTCATTGACATTCTTTTTTTTCTTTTTATGTTCTCTAAAACGTTTAACTGAATTAAAATTAATTGTATCGTGTTTCATTTATATTAAGGTGAAATTTGTCTTAGTTTTTTCTATTATTGCAAACGTATCAAAAATAAATCATACTTGATTTTCAGTACTTAAATATTTTGATGCGTTTGCTCTAAAAAATCCGTGTTTAATCCGTATAATCAGTGTTTATCCGTGTTCCTATTACTCCAATAAATATTTTTGTGTTCCTATTACTATGATAAATAGGAACGCTGAAGAACGCTGATTATACGGATTATTCACATATTTTGTTGCAAAGATATGTTTTTTTTTATAAAATTAATATTTATAAATTTGTTATAATATAAACAATATCTTATTTTTGTTTTTTTTACATCAATAGTTTGTATTCAAAATTTAAATATTTAATTATTATAACATGGAAAAATTATTGTTACTCGGCGATGAGGCTATTGCTCAGGCTGCCATAGATGGCGGACTTTCTGGGATTTATGCGTATCCTGGTACTCCCTCTACCGAAATAACCGAGTATATTCAAAGAAGCAAACTTGCCAAGACTCTTGAAATCCACAGTCAATGGTCTGCAAATGAAAAAACGGCAATGGAATCTGCTTTGGGAATGTCGTATGCAGGGAAGCGTGCAATGGTAGCGATGAAGCATGTTGGTTTGAACGTAGCCGCCGATGCTTTTATCAATTCTGCAATAACTGGAGTCAATGGTGGGTTAATAATTGTTGTTGCCGATGACCCTTCTATGCACTCTTCACAAAATGAACAAGATTCTCGATTTTTTGGCGATTTTGCGATGATACCAATCTACGAGCCAGCAAATCAACAAGAAGCTTATGATATGGTTTACAACGGATTCGAACTATCTGAGAAATATCAAATACCTATTCTTTTGAGAATAACAACAAGACTGGCGCATTCAAGAGCAAGCGTAGAACTTAAAACCATAAAAAAACAAAATGAAAATAGTCTGCCAAGCGATATAAAACAGTTTATTCTATTACCTGCTATTGCCAGAAATAGCTACAAAAAATTGCTTGCAAAACAAGATTCTTTTGAAACAGAATCGACAAGTTCTAAATATAACGAATACATAGAAGGTAAAGATAAATCAAAAGGAATTATTGCTGCTGGAATTACATTTAACTATTTAAACGAAAATTACAAAGAAACAAAAGTCCCTTATCCAGTTCTTAAAATCGGACAATATCCGCTGTCTGTTTTGCTTATAAAACGTATATACGATGAGTGCGAAGAAATAATCGTACTCGAAGACGGATACCCATTTATAGAACAAAAATTAAAAAGTCTTTTGGGTGATAAAAAAATTAAAGGAAGATTAGACGGAACACTTCCCAGAGATGGCGAATTAGACCCAAATAATGTTGCAACAGCACTCGGACTGGAAGCAAAAATAGAAGATATAGTTCCTGAAATTTTAAGAGATAGACCGCCAGCATTATGTTCTGGTTGTGGACATACTGATGTTTTTAATGCTCTTAACGAAGTTATGTCTGACTATGGTCGAGGAAGGGTTTTCTCAGATATTGGTTGTTATACGCTTGCCGCACTGCCACCATTAAATTCAATTAATTCTTGTGTAGATATGGGCGCTTCAATAACAATGGCAAAAGGTGCTACCGATGCTGGATTACGTCCTGCGATAGCTTTTATAGGTGATTCTACTTTTACTCATTCTGGAATGACTGGATTACTTGATTGTGTAATAGAAAAAACTCCAATTACAATAATTATTTCTGATAACTCTACGACTGGAATGACCGGAGGACAAGATTCTCATGCCTTTAATAGATTAATTGATATTTGTAAAGGACTCGGAGTAGAGGATAAACATATAAGAATATTTAATCCGTTGCGAAAAAATCATAAACAAGCAATTGAAATAATTAGAGAAGAAATTCAATATAAGGGTGTATCTGTTATTATTCCGCAAAGAGAATGTATCAGAACGCTTGAGAGAAGGATTAAATTAAAAAAAAGAAAAACAGCCAAATAATTCAATATAAATAATTTTAAAAAATAATATGAAATCAGATATAATATTATCAGGTGTAGGTGGTCAGGGAATTTTATCAATTGCCGCAACTATAGGAACGGCTGCTTTGATTGGAAATTTACATATCAAACAATCAGAAGTACATGGAATGAGTCAAAGAGGAGGAAATGTAATATCGCACATGCGTGTTTCCGACAAAGAAATTGCATCTGATTTAATACCAAAAGGACAGGCTAATTTAATAGTATCGGTAGAACCGATGGAAGCGCTGAGGTATCTTTCTTTTATGGAAAAAGATGCTTGGCTTATAACTAATTCAAAACCGTTTATGAATATTCCGGACTATCCAGATATTCAAGATGTACTGTCTGAAATAAAGAAAATAAAAAATCATATAATAATTGATGCAGATACAATTGCAAAAAAATTAAAGTCTATTCGTTCTTCTAATATTGTTATGCTTGGCGCTGCATCGCCTTATATTGATATACCTTTTGAAAATTTCAAAGAAGCATTAAGACAAATTTTTGGACGAAAAGGTGAAGAAGTTGTTAATAAAAATATAATTGCTCTCGAAAAAGGAAGAGAATTTGCTTTGAAAAAATAAAAAATCTGCGGTGTACTGTCAAGCGTACAACCTTCTATGTTGTGATACGCTGACTTGTACAGGTCTATATTTTTCAAACAAAATGTAAACATATAACCGTATTTACATTAATGTTTTTTGCGGTTATATGTTTAAATTTATCAAAAAAATCTATAAGAGACTGATACAACAGCTTCAAAATTTTGTTTTTAATTAAAAAAAATTATGCAAAAAAATAACAAATATTATAAATCTAATACAGTATCCAACATTGACGAGCAGTACGGGAAATTACCACCACAGGCAGTCGAACTTGAGCGTGACGTACTTGGCGCTTTGATGTTAGAAAAAGGTAAAGATATTATAGTTTTGGATATATTAAAAGCAGAAAGTTTTTACAATGAAAAACATCAAAAAATATTTCAGGCTGTAACAGAATTATCTGTAAATCATAATCCTATAGATTATCATACAGTTATATTGCAATTAAAAAAAAATGGACACTTAAACCAAATCGGAGGCCCTCATTACATAGTAAGCCTGACCTCAAAAGTCGGCTCAGCTGCACACATAGAATATCACTCAAAAATAATAGCAGAAAAATATATTCAAAGAGAACTAATAAGATTAAGCTCAGAGATACAGAAAAAAGCATACGATGACAGCGAAGATGTTTATAATCTACTTGAATTTTCGCAGCAGGAAGTTTTTGAACTTGCTATGGGAAGCATAAAAAAAGAAACACAAAAAATAGATGCAGTTCTAAAACAAGCAATAGACCAAATAGAAGAAGCAAGTAAAAGAGAAGACGGACTCAGCGGAACACCTTCTGGATATACAAATCTCGACAGAGTTACATCGGGATGGCAGAGGTCTGATTTAATAATACTTGCCGCAAGACCATCGATGGGAAAGACAGCTTTTGTTTTATCTATGTCGCGAAATATGGCTGTTATGCACGATAAAGCGATAGCTTTTTTTTCGCTTGAAATGGCATCAGTACAACTCGTAAATAGATTAATATCATCGGAAACAGAACTTAACAGTAATAAACTAAGAAACGGACAACTTGCTGAACATGAGTGGGTTCAGTTAGACGAAAAAATACAAAAACTTTACAAGGCAAAAATATTTATTGACGATACTCCAGCAATATCTCTATTTGAATTGCGCTCAAAATGCAGAAAACTTAAATCAAAAGAAAACATAGATATTATTATTATTGATTACTTGCAATTGATGTCTGGCCCCCCCGAGACTAAAGGAAATCGTGAACAAGAAGTAAGTATGATATCAAGAGGACTTAAATCAATATCAAAAGAATTAGACCTACCAATTATTGCTCTTTCGCAGTTGAACAGGTCTGTTGAAATGCGTTCAGGAGATAAAAGACCACAATTATCCGACCTGAGAGAATCAGGAGCAATAGAACAAGATGCTGATATAGTTATGTTTATACATCGTCCCGAAAAAATGGGAATCACAGAAGATGCCGAAGGAAACTCAACAAAAGGACTTGCTGAAATAATTATTGCAAAACATAGAAACGGACCAGTTACAGATGTAACATTAAGATTTAGAGAAGAATTTGCAAGGTTCGAAGAATTCAGCTCAAACGAAATTATGCCTCTTACAGGAGACGAATCAGGAGCATACACAATAAGCTCCAGCATGAACGATGACGGAAAAGACGATGATTTTAGTTTTGACAGTGATATAGGAAACAGTGATTTTGATTACGCACCGTTCTAAGTTTAGAATTTTAAACTTTGCATAAATTTCACTCTAATTATATAAATATTTTATCAATAACTTTGGATACTCCAGCAAATATTTCTTCTACACTTCCCATTCCAGAAACTGTTATATATTTATTTTGTTTTTTGTAATAATCGGCTACGGGTGCTGTTTTTTCTTTGTAAACTTTTATTCTATTTTCAATAACATCTGGTGTGTCATCGGTTCTATTTTCCTTTGATGCTCTTATTTGCATACGTTTTTTCAACTCATCGGTTTCAACAAGCAGAGCAAGCAAAAAAGAAATTTCAGTATTATTTTTATTCAATAAATCGTCAAGAGATTTTGCTTGAGCAACAGTGCGAGGAAAACCATCGAATACAAAACCTTTGGAGTTTGATTGATTTTTGATTTTTTGCTCAATCATTTCAATAACAATATTGTCTGGAACAAGCTCGCCTTTTACCATGTAAGTTCTTGCTTCTTTACCTAGTTCTGTATTACGTGCAATCTCAGACCTGAGAATATCGCCAGTTGAGAGGTGAACCAATCCGTACTTTAAAATAATTTTCTTTGACTGTGTACCTTTACCCGCACCAGGTGCGCCGAATAATAAAATATTTTTCATGATTTATTTATTTATTTTTTTAGCAAAAATATTGTTAAAAATAAAAATTTTCGACCTGTGCAAAATCAACAAATAACTTAATAATAACTGTTGAGTTTTGTAGATTGTACAGGTCTAAAAATTTAAAAAATAGAATACAAAGATATAATATTTTTTTTAAAATAAAAAAATTATATTATTTATTTTTATGGTAAACGCTAACAACAATCTAATTTTGTTTGAAATTTTGCAGATGTATTTTTGTAATTTTTGCAATATATTTCCCGATAATATCAAATTCAAGGTTCACTATTGTTCCTTTTTTTATTGCATGAAAATTTGTAACCTCGTGTGTATAAGGAATAATAGCTGTCTGGAATGATTTTTCTTTTGAATTAATCACGGTCAGACTTACTCCATTAACAGAGACCGAACCCTTCTCAACAGTAATATTTTCTTCGCTCTGTGGTTCGTATTCAAATGTATAATACCAACTACCGTCGGCTTCTTCAACATCTGTGCAAACAGCGGTCTGGTCAACATGTCCCTGAACAATATGTCCATCAAGAAGACTGTCTGGTCTCATGCTTCTTTCCAAATTTACTTCATCGCCAATATTTAATCTTCCAAGATTCGATTTTATTAATGTCTCTTTTACAGCCGTTACAGTATAAATATTATCACTAAGACCAACTACCGTAAGACAAACTCCATTGTGTGATAAACTTTGGTCTATTTTCAGTTCGTTTACAAACGAACAAGTCAAATCAAAATGAAAATTTTCTCCTTCCTGTCTGATATTTTTTACAATTCCTGTTTTTTCAACAATTCCTGAAAACATAATTTTTATTTGTTTATATAAATGAATTTTGCAAAGATATTAATTTTATAATTAAAGATAATTTTTTCTTTTTAACTTTTATTTTTTTTGTTTAGAAATTGTTAAAAAATAACTTCCTGATTTGTTTCTTGTAAAATACTTATTATCAGGTGTAAACCAATTTGTAATTCGTAATTTGTAATTCGTAATTTGTAATTCGTAATTTACTTATTTGTTCTATTTACTCTTTTACGTTCGTGTTCGCTAAGAATAATTTTTCTTAATCTTATTGATTTTGGAGTTATTTCTATATATTCATCATTTTTTATATATTCCATGTTTTGCTCTAATGAAAATTTTATTGCTGGTGCAATAGATGATTTTTCATCTGAACCTGATGCTCTAACATTTGATAATTTTTTTGTTTTAATTACGTTCACAACAAGGTCTCCTTTTCTTGTGTTTTCGCCTATAATTTGTCCAGCATATATTTTATCATTTGGTTCGATAAAAAATTTGCCTCTATCTTGAAGTTTATCTATAGAATACGGTATTGATGTTCCTGTTTCCATTGCTATAAGCGAGCCTTTTCTTTGGATTTGTATTTCTCCTTTCCAGGGTTCAAATTGTTTGAAACGATGTGAAATGACAGCTTCGCCTTCTGTTGCTGTTAGTATTGGGTTTATAATTCCTATAATACCTCGTGCTGCGATACTGAATTCGAGTACAATACGGTCGCTTTTTGTAGTAATATTCAAAATTTCTGCTTTCCTTTTCGTTGCAATTTCGATAACTTTACCAGAAAATTTTTCAGGAACAAGTACTGTCATAATTTCTACTGGTTCATTTTTAACACCATCAATTTCTTTAATTATAACATGAGGCTGTCCCAGTTGAAATTCATAACCTTCTCTTCGCATTGTTTCTGCCAAAATTGAAAGATGCAAAATACCTCTTCCGTAAACTAATAATTTTTCTGGTGAGCCAGTTTCTTCTACTCGAAGAGCTAAGTTCTTTTCTGTTTCTTTAAACAGTCTTTCTCTGAGGTGTCTGGAGGTTACAAATTTGCCTTCTTTACCGAAAAAAGGAGAATTATTTATTGTAAATAGCATACTCATTGTTGGTTCATCTACTGATATTGATTTCAATCCTTCTGGTTTTTCTATATCAGCAATTGTATCGCCTATATCAAAATTTTCTATTCCAAGTACGGCACATATCTCTCCTGCATGTATTTCTTCTTTTACTTTTTCTTTGCCAAGACCTTCAAAACGATAAAGTTCTTTTACAAATGATTTTTCAATTATTCCGTCTTTTTTTACAAGTGAAACACGCATTCCAGCTTTTATAGAACCTCGTAAAATTCTACCAACTGCAATACGTCCCAAATAAGAGGAATAGTCTAACGAACTAATTTGCATTTGTAAAGTTCCTTTTTCAAAAACTGGTTGCTTAATATGTTCGATTATTGTGTCTAAAAGATAACTAATATCACTAGTTGGTTTATTCCAATCCTCAGACATCCAGCCTTGTTTTGATGAGCCATACACTGTAGGAAAATCCAATTGGTCTTCGCTGGCATCAAGGCTAAACATTAAATCAAAAACATCTTCATAGGTCTCTTCGGGAGTACAGTTAGGCTTATCAACTTTGTTCACGACAACTATAGGTTTTAGTTTCAATTCCAATGCTTTTTGCAATACAAACCGAGTCTGTGGCATCGGCCCCTCAAAAGCATCTACAATTAAAAGAACACCGTCAGCCATGTTTAATACACGTTCCACTTCGCCACCAAAATCTGAGTGACCAGGAGTATCGATAATATTAATTTTTACACCTTTATATCTTACGGAAACATTTTTAGACAGAATTGTTATTCCTCTTTCACGTTCAAGGTCATTTGAATCTAAAATCAAATCCTCGACTTCCTGATTATCCCTAAATAATTTTACCTGATGTAAAATTCTATCCACCATAGTTGTTTTTCCGTGATCAACATGGGCAATTATAGCTACATTTACAATATTTTGCATACAACTAAATTCGTAATTTATTAATTTCAAAAAAAGCAAAAGTAGTTTAACATATATCATTTACAAATATAAAATGTATTTTTTGTATAAATGACTAATAAAAAGCATTATATGTTTTCTTAATTATAGCAGAAAATCGAAAATAATTGGTATTATTTTCATGTGTATATTTTACAAATATCAATATTTTTACAATTTTTTATTATTTTTATTATTTTTGCAATTTTAAATATATGAAAAGATGATAAAAAAACATCAATTATTACAAAAAATTGATTATCCGTTAGATATAAAGAAACTAAATGATGAAGAATTAATACAATTATCAAAAGAAATAAGAGAATATATTATTGATGTTGTATCATCAAATCCCGGTCATTTTGCTTCAAGTCTTGGCGTTGTAGAACTTACAGTTGCACTTCATTATGTTTATAACACACCAAACGACAAAATTGTGTGGGATGTTGGACATCAGGCTTATGCTCATAAAATTTTAACAGGCAGAAAAGATAGATTTGTAACAAACAGAAAACTTGGAGGAATCTCTGGTTTCCCATCAATTTTTGAAAGCAAATACGATGCTTTTGGAGTAGGTCATTCTTCGACATCAATTTCGGCAGCACTCGGAATGGCTGTATCTACAAACAAACGAGGCGAGCTTGACAGACAGGTAATTGCTGTTATTGGAGATGGGGCAATGACTGGTGGTCTAGCTTTTGAAGGTCTAAATAATGCTGGCGCTCTGAACTCAAATCTTCTTGTTATTTTGAATGATAATAACATGTCTATAGACCCAAATGTTGGAGCTTTAAATGAATATTTGCTTGATATTGCTACATCGAAAACATATAATAGAGTAAAAGATGATATCTGGAAAATACTCGGGAAAATAAGTCGTTTCGGACCTAATACGAGAGCATTTATTCAGAAAATTGATAACGGAATAAAATCTGTTATTATGCGACAAAGCAATTTGTTTGAAGCTTTAAATATTAGATATTTCGGACCAGTAAATGGACATGACATAAATCATCTTGTAAAAATTCTATCTGATTTAAAACATATTAAAGGAACAAAACTTCTTCATATTCTTACCAAAAAAGGAAAAGGTTTTAAAGTAGCAGAAGAGAACCAAACAGCATGGCATGCACCTGGTTTGTTTGATAAAAATACAGGAAAAAAAATAATTCAAAAAACAACAAAAGCACAAGCTCCTATATTTCAAGATGTTTTTGGACATACAATAATTGAACTCGCCGAAAAAAATGATAAAATTATTGGTATTACTCCAGCTATGCCTTCTGGCTCATCGTTAAAATTTATGATGGAAAAAATGCCAGACAGAGCTTTTGATGTTGGTATTGCTGAGCAACATGCAGTAACTTTTTCTGCTGGACTTGCCATAGATGGCATGTTACCTTTCTGTAATATATATTCAACATTTATGCAAAGGGCTTATGATCAGGTTATTCACGATGTTGCTTTACAGAAATTAAATGTTGTTTTTTGTCTCGACCGTGGCGGGCTTGTAGGCGATGACGGTGCTACTCATCACGGAGCTTTTGACTTGGCTTACATGCGGATAATTCCAAATATAATAGTATCCGCTCCAATGAACGAAATTGAATTAAGAAATTTAATGTACACGGCTCAGTTGCCTGACAAGGGAACTTTTGCAATTCGTTATCCTCGCGGACGCGGAGTTCTTCCTGATTGGAAAAAAACGATGACAGAAATAAAAATAGGAAAAGGACGAACTATTAAAGATGGAAATAATATTGCCGTTTTAAGCATAGGAACAATAGGAAATCTTGTCGTGAAAGCAAACGAGATGTTAGAAGCAGAAAATATTGATACAGCTCATTATGATATGCGTTTTGTAAAACCTCTTGACAACAATTTATTACACAAAATTTTCAAAAAATTTGATAAAATAATCACCATAGAAGACGGCTCTATTATAGGCGGATTTGGCAGTGCTGTTATAGAATTTATGGTTGAAAACGGATATACAGCCATTGTAAAAAGGCTCGGAATACCAGATAAATTTATCGAACACGGAACTCAAAAAGAATTATACCGTATTTGTGGATACGATACAGAAGGAATATACAAAACAGTTAAAGAATTGATTAAAAAATAATGTTATTTAACATATTTTATAATTTTTTTTCTAATTTAGCAAATTATATTTATAATTGCAGTTAAATTACAATTGATTATTTAAAATATAACATTAGACTGATTAGCTTTATGTTTGTGTTTTTGCCACAACTATCCTGATTATTTAACACCATTGTTATTTATAAATCTGTGAAAATCAGTATAATATGTGTTCTTCTGTGTTCCTATTATGCTATGCAATAAACTTTTATAATATGTATTTGACAAATTAATAATAATTTTTTTTAATTTAATATAAATTATTTATAATATTATCAATTTCAATAAAAAACGTTATAAGTAATCGTTAAATAATAAATTCTTATTCTGTGACAACAGAATGGGAAATTATTTTTTCTTATTGTTACTAAATTACAAATAATATTTTTATTTAAACTAAAAAAAATGGAAACAATTCTTTTAACCTCCAGACCAACTTTATACAATATTGAAAGGAAAATGAAAAATGTAAGAGAAGTAAAAGTAAAAACAAATAACCCTCTTTATGCTCATTTTTTGAACACTGTTTCCGAACAGCGCAAATCTGAATTTATAGATGGTGAGATAGTTATTCAATCCCCAGCAAAAGTTAAACACATAGATGCAAATACATCACTTACAATATTGTTAAAGCTTCATATAGAAAAAAATAAACTCGGCTGGCTTGCCTCTGAAAAAGCTCTTATTAAGATGCGAC
>JAOZMB010000073.1 GCA_029934515.1 Bacteroidales bacterium | reverse complement strand
GTTGCCATATTATTAGTAACTTTTGTAAAACTGTAAGAAGCAAAAACTAATTTATACAGAATACTAATTTATTATTTAATGATTACTAAGTAACCGTTAAAAAATAACTTATGATTTGTTTTTTGTAAAATATTTATTATCATGTGTAAATCTATTCGTAATTCGTAATTCATAATTTATAATTCGTAATTTCCTAACATTAATATTATTAAACTAATAAATAAAAATATAGTATCTAAAATTTTATTTGAAGATAATCACTTAATAATAGTCAATAAATATTGCGGTGATATTGTTCAGGGTGATAAAACAGGAGACGAAACATTGGCAGACAAAGTAAAACAATATATAAAGGTAAAATATAACAAACCGAACAATGTATATCTTGGTATTTCACATCGTCTTGACCGTCCCACGAGTGGGATAGTAATATTTGCAAAAACAAGCAAGGCACTATCAAGAATTAATAATATGTTCAGAGATAAAGAAATAGATAAAAAATATTTTGCTATTGTAAATAACCGTCCACCAAAAAATAATGATACATTAACTCATTTTCTTGTAAGAAATAGAAAGCAAAATAAATCTTATGCCTACGACTCTGAAAAGAAAAATTCAAAAAAAGCATCATTATCATACAAATTAATTTCGGAATCAAATAGATATTTTTTGCTCGAAATAAATTTACATACAGGAAGACATCATCAGATAAGAGCGCAATTGTCAAAAATAGGATGCAAAATAAAAGGTGATTTGAAATATGGATTTCATCGCTCAAACAAGAACAGTGGAATACATCTGCACGCCTACAAGGTTGAATTTATACACCCTGTAAAGAAAGAAAAAATTATAATAAAAGCAAGACCACACAACGATAATTTATGGAACTATTTTATTGAAAAAATATGATACTTTTGCATTAACTATGGTATTTTTGTATCTAAAATAAAAAATTCTAAAAACATGGAACATAATCATCATCATTCACACAATGCTCACTCGCATGAATTGTCTGGATGGAAAATTGGAATTGCTATTCTTCTGAACCTCTTGATAACAATTTCTCAGTTTATAGGAGGAATTATTTCTGGCAGTGTAGCACTTATGTCTGATGCACTTCATAATTTTAGTGATGTTATTTCGTTGTTTTTAAGTTTTTTTACAAATCGTTTGGCAAAGAAAAAATCAACTGTAAGACAAACTTATGGTTTCAAAAGAGCTGAAATATTATCCACTTTTATAAACTCTGTAACATTAATTGCCGTTGCTGTATTTTTGATTGTAGAGGCTTTTGAAAGTTTTTTAAATCCAAAACCCGTACAATCGAATATTGTAATTTTCTTTGCACTTGGAAGCATAATTATAAATTTTTTGAGTGTATTACTTTTGCACAAAGACGCAAAAGACAGTATGAACATAAAATCAGCCTACCTCCATTTACTAACAGATGTTATGACTTCGGTAGCAGTAATGATAGGCGGAATTTTGATGAAATATTTTGATATTTACCGTATTGATAGTATTTTATCTATTTTAATAGCTGTTTATCTGATATTCTCAAGTTATAAACTTCTATTGGCTTCCATCAAAATTCTGATGCAATTCACTCCGCATGATGTTGATATTCATAATATTAACAAAAAAATTATTGAAATAAAAGACGTAAAAAATGTTCATCATGTTCATCTTTGGCAACTAAATGATAAAGAACTGTTCTTTGAAGCACATATTGATTTGTATAAAGATATTTGTATTACCGAATTTCAAGAAATATTGTCAGAAATTGATAATATCTTAAATAAAAGAAAAATTACACACTATAATATTCAACCAGAATATAACAGAAAGGATTCTAAAAAATTAATAACACAAGACTGATAAACGAAATTAATATCGTAACAGTTGGAATTAATTAAAAGTAAATCTAATCCTGTTTTTAATTGAGCTTCCAAGTGTTATTTCATCGGCATATTCTAATTCGCTTCCTACGGCGACTCCCCTTGCTAGCATTGTTATTTCGGGAGTATATTTTGATATTCTTCTAAAAATATAATAATTTGTTGTATCTCCTTCTGGCGTTGAATTCAGTGCAAGTACGACCTCTTTTGGTTCTGTCTCGGCGACTCGGTCAATCAATTTATTAATTTTAAGGTCGCCTGGTCCTATTCCGTCCATAGGAGAAATAAGTCCTCCGATGACGTGATACAAACCATTGTATTGAGCTGTTTTTTCAATCGCCATTACATCTTTTATATTTTCAACAACACATATTTTTTTTTTGTCTCTGCTCTCGTCTGAACATATTTCACAGATTTCATTATCTGAAATATTTTTGCAAATTTTACATTTTTTTATATTTTGGCTAAGTTCAATAATTGCGTTGCCAAATTTTTCTACCTCAATTGTATCTTTTCTAAGTAAATAAAGAACTAAACGTAATGCAGTTTTTTTGCCAATTCCGGGTAAATTTGCAAACTCGGAGACGGCATTTTCTAATAATTTTGAAGGAAAGGCTGTTTTAAACATAAGATTTATTTTTATTTTTAAATATTTATCGTTTGCATGACTTGAAGCCAAACGGTCAGTATTAAATAAATATCTTCATTTATATCAAACATTTTTTTCTATTTTTTATTTTTTTTGAAAAATATATAAGTTTTAAAAAAAAAAAACTAATTTTGTGCCAAATTTGTTATTATTTTGTTTGTGCAATAAATAAGCTACAAATAATATTTAATATTTTTGAGGGTTCTAAATTAAAAATTAAATTTATAAAACAAAATGAAAAATAATTTAAAAAATCGTGCTATTAAAATGTTTGTTTTTGGAACTCTGCGAGAAAGCGAGCGTCTTGATTATTACATGGACGGCAGTATTAACGCAGGGACATTTTATACAGAAGGTCAATTAATGAAATCCGAAATAGGCAGTGTTTATATTGATTTCGATTTTAAACGAGTAGCAACGATAGGCGAAATTTATTATATTAATTTTCCCAGTTTACAGAGAATTGACCATTTAGAGAGTACATCTGGCGAATTTCCAAAAGGATATGACCTTGATTTATTGCCTGTATGGGAATTACAGGAACCAAGGAAATATCTGTTCCGAGAGGTTGATAAGTCTTATGCTTTTTTTTACAGAAGACGGAACTCTCCTATTAAAGTGTTGTCTGGCGATTGGATAAATAGAAAAAAACCTCTTGTAGAGATAAAAAAATATTTTCATGATAATTTCAATAAGAAAGTTGCACCTGAGGAGTTAATAAAATATATGAAACATTACTTGGATAATTATTAGTATTTTATAAAGTCAGTTTTCTAATTTTTAATTACCAATAAACAAATAAATTAAAATTATTTTATGTCTTTAAAGAAAAGAATATTAAGCGTTCTTTTTTGGTCTATTGTGTCGGCGGCATTTATAGGACCGGGAACAGTAACAATAGCAACCAAAGCTGGTGTTTATCATAATTTTTCATTACTCTGGGCATTGTTGTTTTCAACATTTGCAACTATACTTTTACAAGAAGCAAGTGCAAGATTAACTATCGAAACTAAACTGAACTTAGGACAGGCAATAGCCAAACATTTTGAAGGTAAATCAACAAAAATGTTTGTCCTGTTAATAATAGTTGTTGCAATAATCGTTGGTTGTGCTGCTTACGAGGCAGGAAATATTCTCGGTGCTGTTGCTGGACTTACTCTTATTTTTGATGTACCTTCTTATGTTTTTGTTGGCGGTATTGGTTTTTTTGCGATTTTAGTTTTCAGTATAGGTTCTGTTCACGATATAGCAAGAGTTCTTGGTTTTGTTGTTCTTCTGATGGGAGCCGCATTTTTTACTACTTCTATAATATTAAATCCAGACTGGTCGGAGGTAGTGCGCGGCGCTTTTATACCAACGATACCTGATGCTCCTGGCGCTGGACTTCTTGTTTTAGGGTTGGTCGGGACGACTGTTATACCTTATGATTTGTTTCTTGGCTCTGGCGCTTTGGACAAAAAACAAAGTATAAAAGAAATGCGTTTTGGCTTATCAATAGCTGTCTTACTCGGCGGAGTGATTTCGATGTCAATAATGGGTGTAGGAAATGCAATAACAGAAGGTATGTCGGAGAGCGCGCGTTCCAATGTTGTTTATAATTATGATATTTTAAAAGATGTTTTGGAACTTTATGTAGGCAAATTTGCAATTTATGTTTTTGGGTTTGGTATGTTTGCAGCTGGTTTTTCTTCGGCTGTTACATCGCCTCTTGCTTCTGCAATTACTGCAAGGAGTTTGTTCTCAAACGAAAAAAATAAAGAAAAATGGAAACCAAATTCACTTTATTTTAAACTTGTAATTGCAGGTGTTTTAGGAACGGGTTTATTTTTTGGTTTCATGGACATAAAACCGATTCCAGCAATAATAATTGCACAAGCTTTTAACGGTCTAATACTTCCTTTGATTGCAGTATTTTTGATTCATGTAATTAATGATGAAAAAATAATGGGACGAACACACCTGAACGGTTGGTTCTCTAATGTATTAATGTGCATAATTCTTTGGGTTACATTATTGCTTGGTTTCACAAGTATATCAAAATCTATGGCATCTACTTTCGGTTTTGACTTTAGCACAAATAGTAACTTTTTGTTCATTCCAGTAATATCAATTTCATTTATTATTTCAGCAATTATGTTTACGACAATTCTAAGAAAACGCCTCAAAAATCGAGTGCAACAACCTTAAATATTATTTTAGTATTTTTTTTGAAATTACCTGATAAATCAAAATCCCAACTCCATTTTTTCGTAAAATTTCCCTTAGGTAATTCTATCGAAATACGAGAATATTCTCTAATCAATTTGTCCGAAGAATTATAATCATGCCCTTTATAATCAACTATTAAGCATGATTTATTCTTCGGTAATATTTTTATATGGTTCTCTTGTATCAAACTTTCAAAATTAGATAGTTCTTTTTTGTCAAAAATTTTTAGTGAACTTAAATAATTTGTAATAAAAATACTTAATTGGCTAAGCACATTAGGCGAAATTACAAAATCTGGTTTTATATTTTTTGGCAAACCTAAGTTATAATTTCTATGAATAAGTTTGTTTAATTCAAAACTTTTCATCTTTCCAAAAAGAGGTCTTCTGTGTTTATAAATTTCGTTTACAACACCAGTTAAATCAGCTTCTAATAATTCTATGTTATTATAATTTTTTGATTTTTTAATAATCTGCGTTGGATGTGTAATATCAATCATAATAACTTTTTTGAACATTTTAGACAACTCATTTACAGGAATATCAAGCCACCAGCCACTACCAGCAACAACACATAATTCTTTTTTCTTTGTCTTTGCTGATTCTATAATAAATTTTTTTGAATTTTCTGTATGTAATTTCCAGTTCTCTGCTTC
The DNA here is from genome assembly GCA_029934515.1 of Bacteroidales bacterium. Lineage (GTDB taxonomy): Bacteria > Bacteroidota > Bacteroidia > Bacteroidales > JAADGE01 > JAOZMB01. The sequence goes on along the minus strand of JAOZMB010000073.1, from coordinate 11,002 downwards.
ACGCAAATAACGTGTTATCAAACCTTCACGGTCTTTTTTATATCCAAATTTTTTTAATATTCCAGTTGCCGTTTTAGTGTTCTTGTTCATAATTTTTGTACTTCTTATATATAGAAATATTAAAATATCTTTTCTATATTTAAATCAAGAAAGGATATTAAAAAGAAACTTATTTTACAATATTATTATTTTTAATATCATATAATTTTAATATGTTTTTTATCTGTTATTTTTTCGCAATATTCACATTTTAAAGATATTACATCTTTATTTATTACAGTAAATTTAGTTGTAATATTTTCGTGATTTGTGATACATTTTGGATTTACACATTTAGCTATTCCTATGATTCTTTCTGGAACTTTAACCTGTTTTTTTTCAACAACTTCGTAATTTTTAATTACATTCAATCTTACATTTTCCGAAATTAAAGCTATTCTATTTAAATCTTTATCTTCGAAATACACACCAGATATTTTTATAACAGCTTTTTTTCCTATCTTTCTGCTGACAAGGTTAGAGCCAAAAGTAATAGGTTGTCTTGCTTTGTCTAATCCAAGTATTTTTATTACTTTAAATAAATCTTTTGCTGGTATATGGTCTATTACAGTACCGTTCTTTATGGCACTAACAAGTAATTTTTTTTCTTTATTCATTTTTGCTTAACTTATTTATTATCAATTATTTTCAGGTTTTAGTCCAAGTATTGCAGATATTATTGCTTGTCGTGTATATACTCCATTTTTAGCTTGTTCGAAATAATATGCTTTTTCATTTTTATCAACGTCTTCGTTAATTTCGTTTACACGTGGTAATGGGTGCAATATTTTCAGATTATCTTTTGTATCTGTTAGCATATTGTTCCTTAATATATAAATATCTTTGGTTTTTTCATATTCAATTGGGTCTGAGAATCTTTCTTTTTGCACACGTGTCATGTACATTATGTCAGCTCTGCTTATGATGTCTGTAAATTCTGTATGTTCGTAATATTTTATGTTTAAGTCATGTAAAAACATTTTATATTCGTCTGGGATTCTTAGTTTTTTATGAGAAATAAAATTGAATACAGGATTATATTTAGACATTGCCATTAATAAAGAGTGAACAGTTCTTCCGTATTTCAGGTCTCCGATAAGGAATATGTTCAGGTTTTCGAGTGTTCCTTGTGTTTTGTATATAGAATATAAATCAAGTAATGTTTGGGTTGGATGTTGGTTTGCCCCGTCACCTGCATTTATAACAGGAACATCAGAAACTTCTCCAGCATATTTTGCACTTCCTTCTAATGGGTGTCTCATAATTATCAAATCGCTGTAATTTGCGACTGTTTTAATTGTGTCTTTTAACGACTCGCCCTTAGATACACTCGAAGAACCAGCTTCCGAAAAACCAATAACTCTTCCACTAAGTCTGTTTATTGCACTCTCGAAACTTAAACGTGTTCGTGTAGATGGTTCAAAAAACAAACTTGCAATAACCTTATTCTCAAGTATTCTTTGATTTGTTTTTTGCTCGAATAGATGAGCAAGACGCAAAATTTCGCTGATATCTTCCTTCGAATAATCGGTAATAGATACTAAATTTCTATTCTTCATTTTATTTTTAATTTATTACAAATATTATATAATAATTTATGAAATTACGAATTGGTTTACACATAGTAATAATTATTTCACAGAAAATGAATCAGAAAATTATTTTTTAATGATTCATTAATTGTCAAAATTTTATATCGCTATCCTGTTCTTCAAATATATTTCTATCATTATTGTCATTAAAACGGTCTTTTTCTTTATTTTTATTACTAAAAATATTTCGTTTTATATTTTTCTTTTTCCTGTTGCGTTTTTTTCTAAATTTATTTTTTGTTCTGTTATTTTCAATAATTTTTTTTAGTGTACCATCTATATAAACTGTATCAATATTTTCATTATTAATATATAACAAACTCGCTGATATATAAATTATTACAACTAAAATAAAGAACAATATATTAATAAGAAAAACATGAACGAGTATAAGAATAATATTGTAAAAAAAAGATGCAATTAACGACAAAAAACCAATAGCTATAATATAAATAAATATTGCTATTACAACTGGAATTATGAAATTTGCTATATTTTTTTTTATTTTATTACTTTTTATAAATGCAGTATTTTTCTTGATTGCATCTGAAAAACCAATACCTTCATGTATCATAATAAATGGTAAAAACAAAAATATTGTAGCTACTGTCATACTTATCAGAAATAACATTCCATTTGTAGTAGTAAGTAAAATTGTGTAAATGATACTTATTAATACGATTTTTTTTATATTTTTTAAGAAAAAACTTTTCAGAATCTTTAATGTATAATTATCCTTACCAATTGCTTTATAAATACTTATGTAAGAGCCATAAACAGAAAAAATAACTGTCAATGTAATAAACTTTATAATTATACCACTCGTTTTAACATAAGAATATGGTAGCTCAATAAAAAGGTCTAATGCTTTCAAGACAACAAAAAATAAAATACAAGGTAAAACAAAAATATAAAATATTTTTTTTATATTATTCTTATTTTCATTAAAAAATTCAAAAAAAGAAACAAAATTTGCCTCTTTATCTTTACCGTCATAATTCTCATTAATTTTTTTCATTTTATTATTTTTTAGGGTTTTTTAACAATAATTTTTCCATATTTTTTGCAAAGGTATAGAAATCAAAACGTATTATAAAATTAAAAAAGATATTATGTTATTTTTAGCATTAATAAACTATTTTTTTTATGTGTTTTTGGTAATTTATGGCAACACAAAGCTGATACACAAATTGCTGTCAGCGTGGATTTAAGCCATACAGACAGTTTATATGCGTATATCTTTATAGAAATTAGGATACGATTTATTTACACATTCTGCATTTTTTATAATAATATTATCTTCTGCGCTTAGTCCTGCAACTGTAAGCGCCATTGCTATACGATGGTCGTTGTGAGAGAACAAATTAGCACCAGAAATTTTACCGCCTGTTATATACATAAAATCATTTTCATTTTTTATTTTTATCCCAAGTTTCAAGAACTCGTTTTTTAGAACTTCCGACCTATTGCTTTCTTTGTGTCTCAAACGACTTATTCCTTTGATTTTGCTTGTACCTTTGCAGTATGCAGCCATACAAACCAACGGAGGAAACAAATCAGGGCTGTTTCTGGCATCAAATTCAAAAGCTGATAACTTGCTCGCTTCTGTAATAACTGAGTTATTATTAAAAGAAATTTTGCCATTTGCAGATTTTATTGCATTAATTATTTTTTTATCTGCTTGTAGAGAAGATAAATTCAAATTTTTTATTTCAATCCTACCAGCAATCAAACCAGCAACAAGCAAAAATGCAGAAGCACTCCAATCTTTTTCTATAATATAATTTTGTGATTTATATTTTTGTTTTCCTTTTATTCTGAATATTTTATAATCAATATTTTCAATATAAACACCAAAATCGTTCACCATTTTCAATGTTAAATCTATGTAAGGTTTGCTTGTTAAATTGCTAACTAAAATTTCGGAATCATTATCAGCCAAAGGCAGAGCAATTAGCAAACCGGTAAGTAATTGAGAACTTAAAGAGGCATCAATTTTAATTTTTCCTCCACGTAGTTTACCAGATATTTTCACTGGCAATAGACCATTATTTGTATTGCAAGAAACACCAAATTTAATTAATGCTTTTTCAATAATATTAATAGGACGGTTGAGCAGAGAGCCTTTGCCGTTGATTGTAAAATTTTTATCAAAAAGAGATAAAACCGGACTAAACATTCTGACCAAAAGACCAGATTCTCCACAATTTATTTGATAATTAATTATTTTTTTTGTCCTTTCTATTATTATTTTTTTTTCAAATTTTTGAATTTTAGCTCCGATACTATTTGCCGCTTCTAATGCCGCAATCGAATCATCACAGTAGGAGGGTTGATGCAATATTGTTTCGCCTTCTGATAGAGTAGCCAAAACAACAGCCCTTTGCATTATACTTTTTGACGCTGGTGCATTTATAGTTCTGAATATTTTTTGAGGTCTTATTATTTTTAACATAATCAAATTATCTATATTTTACTATTTCTTTAAAAAATACAACAGCAAGAAATATTATTATAAGTAAAGTATTTGTAATATATTTTAATAAACCTTCTATATCAAAAATCAAACTAATATAATAAATCAAACCAGCAATAAGTATATACATAAATATACTTTTTAATTCGTATTTAATTTTATAATATTTTTGTCCTAAAAAATAAGATGCCGTCATCATGGAAAAATAACATACCAAAGTTGCCCATGCCGAGCCGAGATAACCTATAAATGGTATTAAAATAATATTTAAAATTATTGTAATTACAGCTCCTCCACCAGCAATATAAGCAGCAAAATGTGTTCTGTCTGTTAGTTTGTACCATATTGATAAGTTATAAATTATACCGAGAAATAAATTAGCAAACAATAATATAGGTACAATTTTTAATCCTTCGTGGTAACTCGAATTTATAAAATATTTAAGAATATCTATGTAAAGCATTATTCCAAGAAAAATTATTAGACCAAAAATTATGAAATATTTTAATATATTTGCATAAATTGTTTTTGCTTTTTTTGCTTTTTGTTGCGAAAAGAAAAAAGGCTCAGCAGCGTATCTAAATGCCTGAATAAATAAGGTCATCAAAATTGATAATTTATAATTTGCACCATAAATTCCTATTTGCGACATAATATAATCTTGTGAATTTTCGACTGTCTCTGGAATATTGATTAAATATTTTAATAAAATACGGTCTATAACTTCGTTAATCATTCCAGCAAGTCCAGCGAAAAGTAACGGATACCCGTAAATTAACATTTGTTTAAGTAATTTTTTTGAGAATTTGTAATTAATTTTCAAAAAATCTGGCAAAAATAACAACAAAGTAAATGAACTTGCGATTAAATTTGAAATAAATATATAAGAAACACCAATGTCGGGATTGTAAAAACTGCTAATTATAGTATTCGGATTATTCTTTAATAGATATGGACACAGCAACAAAAAGAATAAATTGAAACCAATATTAATTCCAATATTTATAAATTTAAAAACCGCAAATTTTACAGCTTTATTCACTCTACGCAATTTTGCAAAAGGCAATGAAATAAAAGCATCAATGCCTATAATTACGGCAAACCATATTATATATTCTTTATTTTGAGGATATTGTAATAAGTTGGCAAATTGCTGAGCAAACAAAATCATTACAAAAATAAAAAGTGCAGAAGTCAATAATAATGAACTTATAGCTGTTGAAAATACTTTTTCTTTATCTGTCTGTTTCTCAGAGAACCTAAAAAAAGCAGTTTCCATTCCGTAAGTTAACAGCACCAACAAAAAACCTACATAAGCATATAGGTCAGTAACAACACCATATTCAGCTGGCAAAAATAATCTTGTGTAAAGTGGAACAAGAAGGTAATTTAAAAGTCTTCCAATAATACTACTTAATCCATAAACTGCTGTATGACCGAGAAGTTTTTTTAAATGGTTTGTCATTATTTTAATAGTTGAAGTTGTCTAAGTAGTGTATTAAGACTTAAAATTTATAGAGTAAAAATTCTGATATTATGTAATCGTGGCATGTTGCAAAAACGTGCCACGATAAATTATTTCAATCATTTCGGTTCTTTATAATCCATGATTTTTATTAAAAATATCCTTCTTTTTTTCGGTCTTCCATTGCTACTTCTGATCGTTTATCATCTGCTCGTCCTCCTCTTTCTGTAATTCTTGTTGCAGCAATTTCTTCTATAATATCTTCGAGTTTATCTGCTTTTGAGAGTGTCAAACCTGTGCATGTTATATCTCCGATTGTTCGACAACGAACATCTATTTCAAATATTTTTTCATTCGCTTTCATAGGCAAACAATCATCAACGGCAAGCCAAACACCATCTCTTTTAAAGACCTCTCTTTTATGTGTAAAATATAAACTTGGGATTTTAATATTTTCCATAAGTATATATTGCCAAACGTCCATTTCTGTCCAGTTGCTTATCGGGAATACTCTGAAATGTTCGCCGTAATTTTTTCTTCCGTTAAAGAGATTCCACAGTTCAGGACGTTGATTTTTGGGATCCCATTGTCCGAACTCGTCTCTATGCGAAAAGAATCGTTCCTTTGCACGAGCTTTTTCTTCGTCTCTTCTTCCTCCTCCCATTGCACAGTCTATTTTAAGTTCTTCTATTGAATCTAAGAGCGTAGTTGTTTGTAACATATTCCGGCTTGCTCCTATTCCTGTCTCTTCGATAACTTTTCCTTGATCTATTGTATCCTGTACATTTTGGACAAACATTCTCACATTATATTTTTCTGCAATATCGTCCCTAAATTTTATTGTTTCATCGAAATTGTGTCCTGTATCTATGTGCATGAGCGGAAACGGTACTTTTGCTGGGAAAAAAGCTTTCCTCGAAAGATGAAACATTACAATTGAATCCTTGCCGCCAGAGAAAAGTAACGCTGGATTTTCAAATTGTGAAGCTACTTCGCGCAAAATAAATATAGACTCAGATTCTAACTCCCTGAGATGATTAATATTGTATTTATTCATAAGATTACCTTTGTTATTTCTAATTTTGATGTTTTGATATTTTCTTTTAAATTTTCTGTTTTCGTATTAATATTATCAATTATTCAACTTTTGAGCCAAAAACTTTTTTAATAATATCTATTGCCCATTCGTATGGGTCTTTTCGGATTTTCTTTTCTTCTTCTCCAATCTTATAAAATAGTCCGTTGAGAGCTTTTTCGGTTGCAAAAGTTCCGAGTTCTGTATTAACAGCTTCGCTTGGTGGCACAAGTGAATTGTAGTGAGATGTAAGCGTTGTCCAAGCATTGTTTGTTGAAACATCATTAACTATTTCACGGTCTAATTCAGTTCCTATTTTGGGGGCATACAAAGATACAAGACTACTATATGTTTGGGTTTTCAAGTAAACGGTTGCAGCTGTTGAGTCAAAATCTGTTTTTCCAGATGCACTTACTCCATTAAGTATATTCATTCCGTCCTCAATTGTCATGTTTGTTATTGCATCTTTAAAAATAGGTTTTACTTCTTTTGCGGCTCCTTCTGCGGAACGATTTATTCCCAATATAACATCTTCCACCATAGCATCTCCTCCCGGAATAAGACTAATATATTCAAAAATAGGGTCTGCCTCAGGTGGCAATAAAATTTTTATTAACTCACCACCTTTGTAATATCCATCTGTTATCATCAGCGCATTTGCAGATGAATCAGTACCAACCTCAAGAGCCGTTTTCAATCCAGCTACAATATCTTCATTAGATAATCCCGACTCACTATCGCCCAATAAATCAGAAACCAAATCACAGGAATTTAAAGATAAACTAAATACCGCGAAAATTATTAAAATTATTTTTTTCATAATTTATTTAAATTTAATATTTTATATTAAAAATGCAATATTAATAATATTTTTTATAATTTGAATTAGATTTTTTTAATTTTGCAAAAAAAATATAATGAAAAAAATAATATATACAGGTTTATTCTTATTACTATTATGTTCAGGCATTAATGGTCAGATAACGAAAGATGAATTTTGCGGAGCAAATGAGAGTTTTGATATAAAGTTTATAAACAAGCCCTGGTATGGCAATAATCAATATTTATATAATTTTTTGAATTCCTGCGGATATGAAAAAGATACAAAAAAAACTTTTTTTAGAGTTCCCGTAAAATTTTGGATTTATAGACGTTCTGATGGAAGTGGAGGAGTTAATGAACTCAGATTGAAGGAATTAATGAAATATTTAAATCATTATAATGAAATAAATAATACTGGAATTAAATTTTATTTGCGTCCAGATGTTTCTTATGTAGATAGCGATAAACTTTACGAATTAAGGTATATACTTGAGGCTCCACAACAAACTTTTATAAGAAAATCCAAAGGTTGTATAAATATTCATCTAGTAAAAAATTTAGTAAAAAAAAGAATAGGGAAATCTAAAATTCAATACAACGGTACTTATAATTTAGTGTCGCGCGTTGTAATTATTAGGCAAAATATTGCTACATCATCTTTGACTCACGAGATTGGACATTATTTTGGTCTCGAGCATCCGCATCGACATTATAATAAAGGTAAACGACGACAAGAATCTGTTAGCCGAACTCGTAAAGCCAAACGAATATTTCGTAGTTGTTTAAATTGTGAAATAAACGGTGACGCAATAGCCGATACGCCTGCCGAGCCGAATTTGACAAGATATACAAATAAAAAATGTAAATATAATGGACACAATGTTCGCGATAACTGGGGCGAAAAATATAAACCTAAAACTGACAATATAATGTCATATACAGCTAACCGCGAATGCAGAACAAAATTTACAAAAGGACAAATTGCAGTAATGCTTAAAACTGCATCTGACAGTAAATATGCAAAATCGTGGAGTACAAAACCATCCGATAATAATAAATATAATTTTGATTATTTTGAACCAGATAACTCAAAAGAAACAGCCGCCGAAATATTTTTTAATACAAAACAAAAACGAACGTTCCATAAAATATATTCTGGAAAGAAAAATGATTTCGATGATGATACTGATTGGCTTTTTTTTGAAATTAAATCCAATGTAAAAAAATCAGTAAAAATAAAAATAGCTAAGGATAAAAAAGATTTCCCAGAAATGACAGTAAGTATTTATAGCAAGACTGGGAAGATTAAAGAATCAAAAATTAAAGGTGTTGTTTTTAAAACTATCACAATGAAAGAACTTGCAAAAGGTAAATATTATATTAAAATCAAAAAAAATAATAAAACAAAAAATATTTCTGAATACAAAATTGAAATCATATAGATAGTTTTTCTTTTTACATATTACAGTGAAATTTTATCTGCACATCTTTCGCCGTCAATTGCAGAGGATACAATTCCGCCTGAATATCCAGCTCCTTCACCAGAGGGATAGAGTCCGCTTATTTGTGGATGCTGGAGGCTTATTTTATCTCTTGGGATACGTATAGGTGAAGATGTTCTTGATTCTACACCAATTACAATTGCTTTGCCAGTGATGAAACCTCTCATTTTCTTTTCGAATATTTTAAAACTATTTTTTAGTCTTTTGTTGATATGTTCTGGCAACCAAAAATGCAATGGCGATGTAACTACTCCTGGGTGGTAAGAAGTTGCAGGTAAACGGTTTGATAGTTTTCCGTTTAAGAAATCTGTTAATCTTTGTGCTGGTGCTACAATCCCTTGACCTCCGTTTTGGAATGCTGCTTTTTCTATTTGTCTTCGGAATCTTAAACCAGCGAGTTCTTTATATTTTTCATATTCAGGGAAGTCTTCGATTCTTATTTCAGTAACAATTCCTGAGTTTGCGAATCTTGAATTTCTTTTTGATGGGGACATTCCATTTGTAACCATCTCTCCTGGCGCTGTAACGGATGGCACAATAGAACCACCGGGACACATACAAAATGAATAAACACCTCTTTGGTCAATTTGTGTTGCAAGGTTGTACGTTGCTGCTGGTAAATATTTGCTTCTTTTTTTGCTTTTGTACTGTATTGAATCGATTAATTCCTGTGGATGTTCGACTCTCACTCCCATTGCAAAAGGTTTAGCTTCGATTTTAATTTTTTTATTATACAAAAGTTCATATATATCTTCGGCAGAATGTCCAGTAGCAAGAATCACAGCTTTGCCTTTTATCTTGTCGCCGTTCTCAGTAACTACACCTTCAATAATATTGTCTTTTATTATTAAATCTGTAACTTTCGTATTAAAATAAATTTTACCACCGTTTTGTAAAATAGTCTCTCTAATATTTTTAATTACTTTTGGCAAATTGTTTGTTCCTATGTGAGGATGCGCATCGCTTAGTATATCTTCATCGGCACCGTGAAATTTAAGCATAGAAATTATTCGTTTTATATTGCCTCTTTTTTTCGAGCGAGTATAAAGTTTTCCGTCTGAAAATGTACCTGCTCCTCCTTCGCCAAAACAGTAATTTGAATCTTTATTTATATCTCCGTTTTTGTTAATTGTTGCAACATCAATTTTTCTTTCGCTAACTGATTTTCCACGTTCTATAATAATTGGTTTTAATCCTTTTTCAATTAATTTTAATGCCGCAAATAAACCAGCTGGTCCTGCTCCCACAATAATAACTTCTTGTTTTTGTGATACATCTTGAAAATTAAAATTAATTGTTTTTTTTGGCATTGGTTCACCAAAATAAACTTTTACTTTCATCACTATTTTAACATCTCTTCGACGAGCATCTATGGAGCGTTTTAAGATTTCTATATCTGTTATATTTTCTTCGTTAAGCAATATTTTTTTTGCTATTTCTTTTTTGTATAATTTCTTTTCTGAAGCATCTTCAGGACTTAATGATATGTTTATTTCCTTGTACATTATATTATAAATTTATTAATTATAACTGCAAAAAAAAAGAATTAATTTCAAATTATAAAAATAAATGTATAAAAACCAAAAATCTGGTAATGTTTTTAATGGAAAACAACGTTATTGCTTTAAGGTTTTCTGTTAAGTTATTTATATTTGAAAAAAAACATTTTTTTTTTTTATATATAATTTTGTCAAAAAAAAATAGGAATAAAAAAAATAAAAATATGCTCATAAAACCTGGATTATATGGAATAAATAAATCAAACAGAGATTTTACAAAAAAGAAAGCTGGGGGTAAAAATCAATTTAATTCATCTTTCTCAGCATCGCTTACTTTGTATATGGAAAACAAATCTTTTGAAAATGTATATATTACATTAGATAAAGGGTTGTACTAATTAAGTAATGCTATCTCAGAACATAAAAATTCAATTCTCTTTGATGTTTGTCCTTGCGAAGCCGATGAGATATGGAATTTACCAGCAATTCTCATTTTAATTTTAATTCTTTGAAAAACAAGATTTTATAAAAT
>JAOZMB010000072.1 GCA_029934515.1 Bacteroidales bacterium | reverse complement strand
AATTTAACAACCTTAGAAGCATCAGTAAGTTTATCGCTCTCTCGTTCAAAAATATCAATATCTTGAATATCAATATCTAGAAAATCCTCAAGGAATTGCTTCGAAATTATAGGCTCCTTGAAAACTTTTTTGAAAAATTTATCGTAGTTCAACGGAGCTAGATAACCGTAAACCATCTTTTCTTTTTCCATAACAAATATATTTTTATATTTAATAAAAAATTTTGTAAACCTACACAGTGTATAAACTAGTATGCCCTGCTTAGTTACAAAACATTAAACAAACATTTCGTTTTTCAAAAGTCAAAATTAAAAATAAAATTTTAAAATTAAAAATATTAAAAAAAAAAATATTAAATTAACATTTATTTAGATAAATGCAAATCCAATTTCAAACGTATTTTTACAAGAATTTATGACTAAAAAACAACATAAATTCGTATATATATATAAAAAATTATTAACTTTATCAGAATATTTAAAATCTATTTTATTTAGTCTGGTTCAGTAAGTTCTCCAGCAATTGATTTATTTATATAATATATTATTTCTTTTTTTGGTAAGTTAAGTTCCAATAATAACATTAGTTTAGTTACAGCTGCTTCCGTTGTCATGTCGTATCCGCTAATGACACCGATTTTTTTTAGAAGTACGCTTGTTGTATATTTTCCTTGCGATACAGTACCGCCAAGACATTGTGTTATATTAAGAATAATTATACCTTTGTCTATTGCTTTTGATAACAAATTAATAAACCAATCATCTGTTATACAATTTCCTGAGCCAAATGTTTCAAGAACAATAGCCTCTAATTTTTTGGTTTCAGTAATTGCTTTTACAACATTTTCGTTAATTCCAGGAAAAACTTTTAATATTGCAATATTTGTATTTAGATTTGTATTAATGAAAGGTATTTTTGAGTAGTCATGGTATTTTATAGCTTTATAATTGTATTTTATTTTTATACCTGCTTTTGCAAGATAAACATAATTAGGCGATTCGAAGGCATCAAAAAAAGTAGCATTGCGTTTTGTTGTTCTGTTTCCTCTGAAAAGTTTATTTTCAAAATAAATACAAACCTCAGGAACCTTTGCCTGTCCTTTTCTTTTTGATGCGGCTATCTCAATTGCAGTTATCAAATTTTCTTTACCGTCTGTTCTAAGTGTTTCTATTGGAAGCTGCGAACCAGTGAGAATAACTGGTTTATTAAAATTTTGCAACATAAAACTTAATGCAGATGCTGTGTATGCCATAGTATCTGTTCCGTGAAGGATAACAAAACCATCATATAGAGAATGTTTTTTTTTCAATAGTTTAGCTATTTTTATCCAAGAATCTGGTTTCATATTCGAGGAATCAATAGGTGGCTCAAACGATATAGTATCCAATTTGTATCCAAAACTTTTTAAATCAGGTACTTTTTTTGATAAATTTTTGAAATTTACTGGTCTATATGAACCCATAACGGGGTCGTTAATCATACCAATCGTACCGCCAGTATAAACTATTAATACAGATATTTCCTTAGAATTTAAAAATTTCTTTTGCATTTTTTGTTGTTATTTCTGATATTTTTGAAATAGATAAATTATATATATCCGACAGTTTTTGTGCAATATATATAAGGTGTGAACTTTCGTTACGTTTGCCTCTCTTAGGAGCTGGCGATAGATACGGCGAATCTGTTTCAAGAACTATATGCTTCATATCTATTTCTGATAATGTTCTATCTAATCCAGAATTTTTGAAAGTTACAATACCATTTATTCCTATCTTAAAACCTCCAAATTCTATTATTTGTTTCGCTTGCTCGGTAGTTCCTGTAAAACTGTGAAAAATTCCACGTAAACTGTTGCTATTATTTTTGCCAATTATTTTAAAAACTTCTTCAAAAGCTTCTCTTACATGTATTATTATAGGCAAATCAAATTCTTTTGCAAGTTCTATCTGATATTCAAAAGCCTCAAATTGCTGACTTTTAAAAGTTTTATCCCAATACAAATCTATACCAGTTTCTCCGATTGCAATAAAAGTACCAGTTTTTATATTTTCTTTAACAATTTTGAGTTCTTCAATATAATTCTCTTTAACATCAGAAGGATGCAAACCAACAGCGGGATAACAAATGTTTGGATAACGGACAGCCAGCTCTTTCTGTAAGGCAATGTATTTGGAATTAATTCCGGGTAATACCATCTTATTAATATTAGAAGCTATTGCATTTTCTATAACTTTGTATCGGTCTGCGTCAAATTTTTCTACAAATAGATGTGTATGCGTGTCTATTAATTCCATAATATCAAATTAATATTTAATAAATTATTATGCAACTATTCCAGTTGCTCGTTTTTTTATTGCTTCTTCTAAATAATCAAAAGTTGAAAGTATTTCTGGTTTTCCGTTGATAACTGCTATATTATGTTCAAAGTGTGCTGATGGGTTTCCGTCTTTCGTTACAAATGTCCAGCCGTCATCTAATTGTTCTACATCTTTGGTGCCTAAATTTATCATAGGTTCTATAGCGATGACCATTCCGTTTCTTATTTTTATACCGCTTCCTCTTTTTCCATAATTGTAAACAACAGGGTCTTCGTGTAAATCTCGTCCTAAACCGTGTCCTGTTAATTTTCTTACAACTTTATATCCGTGTTTATGAACATGACGACGTATTACAAAACCGATATCTCCGATTCTTTTTCCTTGTCTTACTTGCTCAATTCCAAGATAAAGTGCCTCCTTTGTAACTCTTAACAATTCTTTTGTTTCTTTTTTAACTTCACCTATCTGAAATGAATAAGCATGGTCTCCGTGGAATCCATTTTTATAAATACCACAATCTACAGATATAACATCGCCTTCACGTAGCTCGTATTTGCTTGGGATTCCGTGTACAACTTCTTCGTTAACAGAAGTGCATAAAGTTGCTGGAAAACCATCATAACCTTTAAAAGACGGTACGCCACCGTTATCTCTTATAAATTCTTCGGCAAGTTTATCTAATTTCAAAGTTGTAACACCAGGACCTATCTCTGATGCAATAAGTGCAAGAGTGCGCGAAACAGATAAAGAACTTTCTCGCATAATTTCTATCTCTTCAAGCGTTTTATAATATACCATCTATTTTTAACTGTTGATTATTAATTGTTGATTTGCCAGTTATAGGCAATTTTTGTTTATTTATATTTTTTTAAATATTTTTGCAAAATTAAATATTTTTATTTAAAATTTTACATAAATATGTAATATTTTTATTTTTTATTAGAAACTGTTACTGTTTGTTGTAAATAGTATATTGAAAATTATGATTTTTTCATTTTGTTTTCGGCTGAAAATCAATATTATATAAATAATAAACAACAATATAATAGACGATTATATTATTTTTACTACAAAAAATTTTATCTATAAACTATAAATTTAAAATAATTCTTATGAATAAAAAAATAAAAGATATACTAAAATTTTTATTGTTCTTAATTTTTGGTGTTGTAATTTTCTTATGGGTTTACAATGAGCAGGATACAAAAAAAATAATATTATCACTAAAAAAAGCAAATTACTGGTGGATAGCTTTGTCCTTGTTTCTTGGTTTTGTAAGTCATCTTAGTCGTGCAATTAGATGGAATATTTTAATAAGACCTCTTGGTTACAAACCTCGATTAATTAATTCTCTATCGTCAATTCTTATAATGTATCTCTCCAACACAGCAATACCACGTTCTGGGGAATTTGTTCGATGCGGGATTATGAAAAAATATGAAAAAATTCCATTCAGTAAATTACTTGGTACTGTTGTCGTGGAACGTATTTTTGATTTTATTATGTTATTTATTCTTCTCGCTGTTGTTCTTATAACGCAGATGCCTATTGTTGTAAAGCTAATTGAAAAAAATCCTTATATTACAGATAAATTAGATAAAATATTTACAGGTCAAGTGCAAATTATTATTGCATTAATTATGATTATTGTAATTATTGTTTTATATTTGTTACGAAAAAAGATAATCAAAACAAATCTATTTAATAAAATACATGGTTTTATAAAGAATTTTGTTGAAGGTATTAAAACTGTTTATAATATGAAAAATAAAGTAGCATTCATTTTTCATTCAATTTTGATTTGGGTTCTTTATTTCTTTATGATTTATGTTACTTTTTTCAGTTTTGAATTTACAGCTGATTTATCAATTCTTACTGGTCTTACAGTTTTTGTTATGGCAAGTTTTGGGATGGTCTTTCCAGCACCTGGTGGTATCGGTTCGTGGCATTTTATGGTTATTCAGACTTTGCTTGTTTATGGTATTGCAGATGTATCTGAGGCAGGAGCATTTGCATTTGCAGCTCATGGCTCGATGACTATTTTTTTGATTATTGTTGGAATTATTTCATTTATATTAATTCCGATTGTAAACAGACAATATCAATATTAAAAAAAAAAGTAAGCGGTTTTTTATTGTCTTTTTTTTATTTACAATTTAATTTTAATTTTGCAGCAATTAATAATTTAATATATTTAATAATGAAAGAAGATAATAAAGAATTAACTTGTTTATTTTGCAAAAAAAGTGAAGATGAGATACCTTTATTTCAATTGAAATACAAAGGTCAAGAATTTAGGATATGTCCTCAGCATGTTCCTATTCTTATTCATAATCCAAACCAACTTATAGGAATGTTGGAAGGTGCAGAAGGTTTTGAAGCAGGATAAGGAAATTACGAATTATAAATTATGAATTACGAATTGGTTTACACCAGATAATAAATATTTTACAAAAAACTTATTACTATGTATAAACAAATTCGTAATTTACTTACTCTGTATTATATATTTGTAATCAAGTAACAAAAAAGTAATCAAATTAAACAAATTTTTGTTTATATAGAAAATATTTTTGTAATAAAATTACTTTTGGCAAAAATATTGTTACTTAAAAATATTGGCACATGTAAAATCAGTATATCACAATCTTTTATGTTTTGAAATCAACAAACAAAACCTTGAGAAAAGTATTCTTTATCAAGTAGGCTTATTTAACAATCTGAAAAGGTTATTTTACACTGTTAATACAGAGTTAATACCTATTTTTTTGATTTTGCACAGGTCAAAAAATTATTAAATTTAATAATCTTAAATATTTTAATTATGAAAAAAGTTATTTTTATATCAACACTACTATTTTTTACAGCTGTGATATTCAATAGTTGTATATTAAAAAAAATGGTAAAAAATGCTTCGAAAGTAGAATTTAAAACAAGTCCAGACAGGCTTGAGATGCATGCAGGAATGGTGGAGATTAATGGTTCGTTTACGTTTCCGCCTAAATATTTTGGAAAACGCGCACGTTTAACTATGACTCCATCTTTAAAGTCAGATGATGGCTCTGATGAAATTGTTTTTCCTATAAAAACTGTTATTGGTGAAAAATTTATGGATAATTATCCTATTGTTATTTTTAAAACAGGAAAGATTCAGGAAAATCCAATGAAAGAAGAGTACACCGATTCTTATGAATTTAAAGATGTTATTCCTTATAAAAAGTCAATGAGGATGTCCGATCTTAATTTAAGATTTCAAATTGCTACAGACAAAGGGAAAACTTCACAGGTAGTTTCGATTAAGATAGCAGACGGCGTTATTACAACACCAGAGCTTGTAGGAGATGGTCTAATTGTAGATCTTGGTTCGCAGATAGGAGAGTTAATGTTAGATACTTTTGTAATCAAAGAAAGTGAAGTAACTAAAACAACTATAACAGAAACAAAAATAGAAAACGATGCCAATAGTGTTGAGATATACTTTGAACTACAAAAATCAGATGTTAAAAGCGGAGAGATTAGGAAAGGAAAAGTTAAAGATTTAATTACATCAATAGTAAATGCGGCGAAAGATCCAGAAAAAAGAATTAAGTCTATAACAATAAAAAGTTATGCCTCGCCAGATGGTCCATCAGATTTGAATGCAAATTTGGTTAAAAGAAGAGGTGCCAGTTCACAAAAAGCTCTTGAGAATGCTTTGAAAAAAGCAAAGATAGAAGGAAAAATTAATTTTATTAGCACAAAGACTACAAATGCTGAGGACTGGGAAGGTTTTGAGAGGTTTATAAAAAAAACCTCCAAAATTGAAAAAAACAAAAAAGATATGATTCTTAGAGTTTTGAGAGATAAAAAAGACCCAGAAGCAAGAGAACAGGAAATAAAAAATATCACGGAAGTTTATGAAGAATTAAAAACAGAAGTTCTTCCTTATCTACGTCGTTCTATAATAAAATTTGAATATCAGACAATAACAGGCGGGGATACAACTTCTTCTGATATTAAAACTGCCGACCCGATGGATATACAAAAAGGAGATTTCCTAAAAGCTTCTTCTGTTATTGATATTTCAGAACGTGAAACGGCTTATAAGGTTTATACAAACAAACATCCAAACGACAGAAGAGGCTGGAATAATCTTGCTGTAACTCAGGCTGAGCAGGGAAAGTTTGATGATGCCAAAATAAATTTTGAAAAAGTTCTTGACCTTGTTGATGATAACCCTATCGCTTATAATAATCTTGGCGCAATATCTATGGCTGAAGGTGATGATAATACGGCTTGGGATTATTTTATAAAATCGGAAGAAGCTGGATGTAATTCGCCTGCACTTGGTTATAACATGGGAGTTATTCTTATAAAACGAGCAAAATATAAAGAAGCCGTTAAAAAAATGAGCGGCAACTCATTTAACAAAGCACTTGCTCAAACTTTATCAGGTAATAACAATGCAGCCATAAAAACTTTAAATTCAATGAACAATGACAATGCTATTTTTTATTATTTAAAAGCAGTTACAGCAGCAAAAGCAAAAAATGAAAAAGATGTTTATGAGAATTTAAAAATAGCTGTTTCAAAAGACGAAAACCTTAAATCTTATGCTCAAAATGATTTAGAATTTGAAAAATATTTTAATAAAAAAGGATTTAAATATATTATAAAATAGAACTTAAAAAAATTGATGATTTGAAAATTAGGTGAATTTAAAATCATAATAATAAATTTCTAATTTTCAATCATCTTTTTCAGATTATATACCTTTTTTATCCAAGATATTGTTTAAGCAAATTACTTCTTGATGTTGTTCTCAGTCTTTTAATAGCTTTTTCTTTTATTTGTCTTACTCGTTCTCTTGTAAGTCCAAATTGCAAACCTATTTCTTCGAGAGACATTTCGTTTCTTCCTAATCCGAATGAATTTTTAAGTATTATTCTTTCTCGTTCCGTTAATGTTGAGATAGCTCTTTCTATTTCTTGTCTAAGCGATTCAAGCATTAGTTCTCTATCTGCGACAGGCGAATCGTTGTTTTCCAAAACATCAAGTAGGCTGTTGTCTTCTCCTTCTTGGAAAGGTGCATCAACGGATACATGCCTACCAGAGACTTTAATTGTATCAATAACTTTATTTCGTGTTACTTCGAGTTCTTTTGCAAGTTCTTCTGGTGATGGTCGACGCTGATGTTTTTGTTGGAATCTGGCATCTGCTTTGTGATATTTGCTCAACGAACTTACTTGATTTAAAGGTAATCTAACAATTCTTGACTGCTCGTTTATTGCCTGCATAATCGATTGACGTATCCACCAAACTGCATAAGAAATAAATTTAAATCCTCGTGTTTCATCGAACTTTTCGGCAGCTTTTATTAAACCAAGATTACCTTCATTAATTAAATCAGGAAGACTTAAACCTTGATTTTGGTACTGTTTTGCAACAGATACAACAAAACGTAAATTCGCTCTTGCAAGCTTCTCAATTGCTGTTTGGTCGCCCTTTTTTATTCTTTGAGCTAATTCCACTTCTTCTTCCACACTTATCAAATCGTATCTTCCTATTTCCTGCAAATATTTGTCGAGAGAGGCACTCTCGCGATTAGTTATTGATTTAGTAATCTTTAATTGTCTCATGAAGAATAAATTGGTTAATATGTTTTTTCATTACTATTTACTTTTTTATAAGCAGAGATGCAAATATTTTTTAATAAAATTTTAATATTTTTTTATTTTAAAATCATTTTGTTAGAATTTTTACACTTAGTTGGTATATTTTTGTTTCAAATCAGTATTGTCATATTGTAATTAGGGCATATGCATCAAAAATAAATCATACTTGATTATCAATATGTTATGTTTTTAAAGCAATTAAAATTTACTATTTTGAAAATAGTAATTCCTTGATTTTCAGCACTTAAATATTTTGATGCGTTTGCCCTATATTGTAATTAATTAATAAAAAAAATGATAAATTTTTATTATTATCAAAAGAAATTGCAGAAATTGGAATATTAACAAAAAACTTACCATTTTATATCAAAAAACATGAATAAATTTAAAAAACTGCAAAGATAAAAAA
Source organism: Bacteroidales bacterium (assembly GCA_029934515.1). GTDB lineage: Bacteria > Bacteroidota > Bacteroidia > Bacteroidales > JAADGE01 > JAOZMB01. The sequence continues at coordinate 8,132 of JAOZMB010000072.1, read as the reverse complement.
AAAATTAGAAAAACAACTGTATAAAATAAATAGAGTAGGAATTAACATTTATTGTTTTTTATATTTTACCAAAACACAGCTCATGGTGTTAAATCAAATAGAAAATAGGTTTGGATTATTGGAAATATGTGTTTTAAAAAGAGGAATATTTACTTCAAAAGAAGATTAAAAAAATAACTTCCTGATTTATTTTTTATAAAATACTTATTATCAGGTGTAAACCAATTCGTAATTCATAATTCACTTAATACAGTAGTTACAAATTATGTTCGTTTTGAACAACTTTTTTAAATTTTGATGCATTTGTCCTATCTTTTTTATAGAGCAAAAACGCATAAAAAACAAATCATACTTAATTATCAATATTATGTTTTTGATTTATTTTCACTAATATCAAAAGCCAAAAATATTATTTTTGTTATTTTATTTTCTGTGTTGTAGCTCGGTACGTATGATGCAGACAATTTTTTTTTCTCTCTTTCTGCGTTGTAATGTATTATATTTTTTTTAATTGATTTACCTTTTTTTACAAGTTCTATGATTCTTTTAAGTTCTTCTTTTTTATCTTTTACTATATCAAATATGCTTGTTCCTTTTATATCGTTAATATTAAATTTTAGTGTTTTTAGAAACAATTCATTTGCATAAATTAATATTCCTTCGCTTGTGTATTCGGCTCTCATAATGATGTTATTAACAGCATTTAACATGTTTTTTGTTTCTATTGAATTTCTGGAATATTTATTTTGGATTTGTTGTAGTTTTTTAATTTTTTTGTTTAATTCTATTTCTTTTTCAGATAATTTTTTTGTCTGGTTTTGTGATTTTTTTAGAATTTTATTTGTTTTTACATGTATTGACGCTGATATTAGCCAAAAAGCAATACTCTCTGACAGTTGTTCTATAAACTGAATTTTATAATTTTCTATTTTTTTTATAAAAGCTATTTCCAAAAGAGCAACTAATTCTTTGTTATTTATTATCGGCAAGATTATCAAATATTCGGGTTCTGTATCTCCAAGTCCAGACATTATTTTTAGATAATCTTGTGGGATTTTATCTAAAATTATTTTTTTCTTTTCTATCGCAGCTGTTCCTACTAAGCCTGTTCCGTGTTTATATTTTTTTGAAAGGATTTTTTTATTTCCATAAGCATAAGCAGCAATAAGTTCAATATATGGTTCTTTTGTATTATGGTTAATATATATCCCGCCAAGACTTGCACCAGAATAATTTACAATTGTTCTTATTAAATTAAATGCAAGTTTGTTAAGATTATTCGAACTTATTCTTTGAGTATTTGCTACTTCTTGTTTTCCTTGTCTTTGCCACAATATTATATCTGATTTTTTTTTATTTATTATAGTTTCTTTTTCTATTTTTTCAAAATTATCACTTATTTTATTTATAGAACGAGATAATATATCATTTTTGCTTTTTAGTTTTAATGTAGTATCAAAATTTCCTGATGCAATTTGTCTGCTTACCATTGTAATTTCTCTCAAATTTCTTACAGTTATATTAAGAAAATTAATAATCATACCAATTTCATTATTATTATTGATTTTTTCAATCTCTGATAGTTTTCCTACACTTAATCTTTCTGTTGCATGTAAAATTTTGTTTATCGGATTAAACGAAATTCTAATTAATCTTATAGTAATAATTAATCCTACAATCATTATTAATGATAAAATAATTATAGAAATATAAATTTTTTGCAAGAAATTGCCAATAATAATATTTTGTTCCATAAAAACAAAAATATCCCATTCTTTCCTTGTTTCACCAATTTTGAAAGAAGAATAAGCGGCTGCTATATTATTAAATTTACTATGTTTATTTTGTTTTACGAACTTATAAAGTTCGTGTTCTTTGCCTTTGTATTCATTAATATTTTTTGTTGATAATTGGTCTTTATTCGAAACAAACACTATTTTATTGTTATCCGAAATAAGCATCAAACTTGCATTATTGTTGTAATATACTGGTTCATTAATTATATTTTTAGTATTTTTAAGTAATAAGTTATAAGCTGTAATACCATAAAATCTGTTGGATAGCATTATTGGAGTTATTACTGTAATTGCTGGCAATTTTTCATTGTTTATATTTATCAAAAAAATTTCGCTTATTGTTCGAAGTCTATTTTTTTTTATTTTATTGTAAATATCTTTGTTTTTATCAATAAAATCTTGATTTTCTTCTTCATAGAAAATATTATTATTAATTTTTGCAATGTAAGGTGTAAAACGTTGTAAGGAATCATTCTCTTTTCCAGAAAAAGTATTACTTTCCCATATTTGATAAATACTTTGAATATTTTCATTTTTGGAAAGTATATTAGTTAAAAGTTCCGCTGTATTTTTTTTATCAATAATAAGATTGCCATTTATTATAAGTAATTCGTTAAATAATGAAGACAATTTTATTTCTTTTTCTAGATCAAGTTTTATACGTTGTGCATAATTATCTGCTATTAACTTCGATGTTTCATAAGAAGATTCTTTTGCGGCATCATTAAATGAAATAGCAACATAAACTGATACTGCAATTATTGAAACAGCAAAACAGATGACAACATATATTATTAGTTTTGTTCTTAGTGAACGTGTATTAAATAAATTCATTGATACCGATGTAAAAAAATAATTTATTATATAAAGATAACTTTTTGTGGCAAAGAATTAACCAATATCAACATGTCAAATAACATTTTCTAATGCAAATTATTCTTTACCACAACAATTTATTAACAGTATTTTCTATATAGATATTTTAAGTATTTCAAATGTTAATTTCCCAGCTGGTACTTTTATACTTACTTTATCTCCTTTTTTTTTACCCATTAATCCTTTTGATATAGGCGTTTCAACAGATATTTTCATCTTTCTCACATTTGCTTCTCTTCCTGGAACAATTGTATATTCAACAATTTTATTATTTTTCAAATTCTTTATTTTGACTTTATTCATCAGTTGAACAGACAATGTATCAATTCTTGATTTATCAACAATTACAGCATTCCTCAGCAACATTTTCAATTGTCCCAGTTTCATTTCCATTAATCCTTGAGCTTCTTTTGCAGCGTCATATTCAGCATTTTCAGATAAATCACCTTTGTCTCTTGCATCTGCAATTTGTTGTGATATACTAGGACGCTCAATAACTTCTAACTGTCGTATTTCGGCTTTTAATTCTTTTAAGCCGTCTTCTGTTAAATAAGTTCTTTCCATAAGTTTTCAATTTTCAGGATAATTAAAAAATTATCCTTATCTTAGAATAATTAAAAAAAGAAAGAATTTTGAATAGATAATAAGTATCCAGTCAAAACTCTTTCTAACTGCAAAGTTATATACTTTGATTTAATTTACAAATAAATTTTATTTACACTAAATAATTATTGTAATAAAGTAGAGTTTTGTATATACAAAATTATGTGCAATTTTGTTGTTTAATTAACTTAAAATAAGGCTATTAGTAAATTACGAATTATAAATTATGAATTACGAATTGGTTTATACCTGATAATAAATATTTTACAAAAAACAAATTATGAAGTTATTTTTTAACCATTACTTAATTATTATATTTTAATTAATAAACGATATTAAAAATAATATTATTTTTTAGTTTTGTATTTTATATTTTAAATAATGAAATCAATTTTTTTAACTGTTCTACTTGTGTATATAATTCTTCTGATGAATTAGAAATTTCTTCTGATGATAATGAATTTTCGTTTGTTAGTTCTGTCAGTTGTTGAATTGAATTATTAATATTTCCAGCCACAATTTGTTGTTCTTTACTTGCCAAAACAATATTATTTAATTTTTCCGTATTTTGTATTATTTCAGGTATTAATTTTTCTAATGTACGTTCTGCAATTTGTGAAATAATGTTACTAGATGTAGATAGTTTATCTATTTCTTGAGATTCTATTTTTGTTTTGTCTGCTAGTTTGCGTATTTCTTTTGCAACTACTTTAAATAATTTTCCTTTCTCACCTGCTTTTGCTGCTGCAATGTCAGCATTTATTGATAAAATATCTGTTTTATTTGCAACGTCTGCAATTATTGTTATTTTTTGACTTATATCAGAAATTGATTGTATTGTTTGTTTAAAAACTTTACTACTGTTTTTAAGTTTATTTAAAGATTTGTTTGTAATTTCTTCTGTATGTTCTGCATCTTTCGTATTTGAGTCTATTGTTTTAACAATCTGTTTCATTGAGTCAAATATTTTTTCAGTCATATATGCTTGTTTACTCGCTCTTTGTGATGTTTGTTGAGATTCTTTGTTTAATTGTTCACTGGCGTTCAAAACAGCTTTTACTGTACTATTAATAATTGATATTATTGTTCTTAAATTTATTGTTATTTTGTTTATTGAATTATAAAGGTCTCCTATTTCATCTTTACGTTTTTCTTTTATTATAAAATCTATTTCTTTGTTAGCTATTTTTTTCATGGAGATAACAACTTTTTCTATTGGTTTGGATATATATTTTTGTATCAAAAAAATAGTAATTGTTCCGAATAAAACCATTAATAACAAAAATATTGATATTATTTTTATTACACTGTTAATTATTCTATTATATTGAGTTGTGATGTCATGTAATGAATAAATAGCTCCAACTTTTCTGTCTCCTGCATCAATAAGTGGAATTTGTGATAAAACATAAACTTTATCATTGATTTTAAATTGTTTATCAATTATTTTGCTTTTATCTGGAATATTGTATAAATTTATTTTTGATAGAGAGATTTTTTTGCTTGTACTTGCAATTTTAACTTCGTTCTTTAAATAGTTCCATGATGACATATTTGAGTTTGTTTTTTTTGCTGTATTCCATTTTTGCTCGTCTAAATATTTTTTATTTACTGTAACTATAAATTCATCACCAGTTTTTTTTTTGATATTTTCAAAAAAATTATCAATTTCCTGTCCTACTTCCATATATCCTATCAAGTTTTGTTTATCATCGTAATATGGTTTTACGACTCTTAGTGCAAAAGCTGTTTTTCCGAGTTCTAACCCAGAAGCAGTTTTTTTTGTTTTAACAGCATTTTTGTATGTAAATCTTGTTATCAAATCTTTATTTTTATCACGATTATGAACTCTCAAAAAACAAGTTCTATCATGTTCTGGCATGATATAATATAAGTGTGTAATATTATATTTTATTTTTATTTTATCGAATATAGGTTTTGAATAATCAAATAAATTATCAATATCTTTTTTTATAAAATATTCTTTTGCGATTTTATCATCTATCAAAAAGTCAAGTGCCAAACTTAGTTTTCTTGTTTCATTTGTCAATATATCGGCAAATGATTTTTCTGTTATTGATAGGCTATTTTTTGAAATTATATCAAGCTCGTGTTTGTATGAATTAATTTGAAAAATTATTGATAAAATTATACTTGATAAAAGTACTAAAAATACTATTATAAATATTTTTTTTGAAATTTTATTCATAAGTTTTTTGAAATTACAATATAAAAAATAAAAATACTGTATTATGTTTAATATAACAAATTTAATTGATGATAAAAAATATAGTTTGTATAAATTCTATAACAAATTACTCTACATAATTGGAGAACAATTTTTATTTGGAAAAATTTTTTTTTTAGAATTGAAAACATGCCATGCCTTCTCAACGATTTTATTATAAAGTTCTTTTGACTTTTTTGTGGCAACATTCCGTACTTTGATTTTAATCCTTGATTCGCATAATTATAAAAATTTCAACAAAATATGTTATAATTAGAATATACAAAAAAGACAACAAATTCAATATGCAATATTAGAGATTTATGATATTAACGGAACGCTTAGTAAATTACGAATTATGAATTATGAATTACGAATTGGTTTACACCTAATAATAATTATTTTACAAAAAACAAATCATGAAGTTATTTTTTAACCATTACTTATCACAAAAAAAGAAATATTATCAGACATCTCAACTATTGATTTAATGGGCAATAAAACAGGAACTTATTTTTTTATCAATAATTATTTTTTAAAAGCCATTAAAATTCAATATTTTGAAAATATTAATTCCTTGATATTCAGCACTTAAATATTTTGATGTGTTTGTTATAGACCAATTGCATTTTCATAAGTATATTTGTTATTATTTTTGTTCTTTATTACAAAACTCAATCCAAACTGTAAATAATAGCCAAGAACTTGATGATTAATAAATGCAATATCTATGATTATAATTTTATATTTATATCCAATTCCGAAAGAATATTCTATTGGTTGCGTAGAAATACCAGTACGAATTATAAAATTTTTAAAAACATTATATTCAATACCAGCTCTAAAAATTGGTTTATATTCTAAATCTTTTTGTCCTTCGATAGTAAAAATCATTTTTTTAGAAAAATTGTAAGCCATACCAACCCTTAAAATTGTAGGAATTTTTGTATTTGAATAATCTGAATAATCTGCACGCCATGGATTAAATAAATGCGCACCAATATACAAATTATCAATAGGTTCGCTTAAAATACCTATCTCGCCAGCTACGGCTCCGTTGTTTCCATAATCAAGAGCTTGTGATGTCAATAAATAATCAATTTGTATTCCAGCCGATAATCGTTTGGCAAGTTTAAGTGAATAAGCAAAACCAAATTTATTTTCATTAAAAAGTTCAAAACCAAAATACGAATAACTTAAAGCAAAACTTCCATATCTCTGAACAGGTTTGGCAACAGTAAATGATTTCAAACCTAACTCTTTTATTCCAAATTTATTTGAAATAAACACACCAACTGAAAGTCCATGTATATCAGCGAGTCCTGCCTGATTGTGAAAAGAAGACCATGTATCTGATAAAACAACACCCGAACCACCTATTCCCATCTGTCTCGCACCTACGGAATGATTATTTTGTGCAAACAAACCATAAGAAATATTAAACATAAATATTAATAATATATGTTTCATTATTTGTGATTTTGGAATTTATATTTATAAATAGTTTTTTTTGTAAAATAACTTAATTATTCAATTTTCAAACAACAAACCGTCTTTGTTCAGACCGATTTTTTCTATAAGATAGTAAACCACATGAACAATAAACAAATTCAATAGAACAGATGAGACAATAGACCGCCAATAATTATAACAGCCATTTGACTTTATATTTCGTTTCTAGCTCACTACTAGCACTTAAAGCATATTTTTGTTTTAGACGTTTTTAATACATTTTCAACATCAACAATTTTAATAACAGTATCTCCAACTTAATAGTATCGCTTGTTTGCATAACAGCGTTAATAATATATTCTTTTCCGTATTCGTTAATAAACCCATCTGATTCGTTTTGATTTATATCTGTACAGGCATCTTTAAGTTCTGATAATGAAACATCATAATATTTCATTTTCACGGGGTCTGCAATTATTTGATATTGTTTTATATCGCCTCCTATTGTTACAATTTGCGAAACGCCTCTGACCGACAAAAGTCTAAGTCTTATTTGCATATCTGATATACTTCTCAAATTCATCATATTAAGAGAATCAGAAGTAACAGTAAAATAATAATTTCATATTCTGTCGTAACAGAATATGAAATTATTATTTAACTATTACTTATTCCACAATTTAAAATCTTTGATTTGTTTTTGTAATTTTTTTATCAGTTCATGTTGTTCTTGTTGCTCTCGCTGTTGCTGTTCTAACTGTTCTATTTTTCTATCCTTTTCTTTCATCTTCCTTTCATCTTCTTTTATCTTTCTATCCTTTTCTTTCATTTTTCTTTCATCTTCTTTTATCTTTCTATCCTTTTCTTTCATTTTTCTTTCATCTTCTTTTATCTTTCTATCCTTTTCTTTCATTTTTCTTTCATCTTCTTTTATCTTCCTATCCTTTTCTTTCATTTTTCTTTCATCTTCTTTCATCTTCCTTTCATCTTCTTTTATCTTCCTATCCTTTTCTTTCATTTTTCTTTCATCTTCTTTTATCTTTCTATCCTTTTCTTTCATTTTCATATCTTTTTGTACTAACTCTTTCCTTTGTTGTTCTATTTTTTTATTTTTACGTTTTAGTTCTCTATTTCTAAGTTCTAATTCGTCTTCGTGTCTTTCTATTCTTTTTTCTAAT
>JAOZMB010000071.1 GCA_029934515.1 Bacteroidales bacterium | reverse complement strand
CTTCGTTTCTTCTCTTTTTCTATTCCTTTTTCTATTCCTTTTTCTATTCCTTTTTCTATTCCTTTTTTTTCGCCATCGATAAAACCGTATTTGTAAAAACCCTCTTCATAACGCTTAATACTTTCCAAAGTCTCTTTTGTACTTTTTATGTATTGCAAATCTTTGCTGTCCATTGAAACAGTTGCCAATCTTTTTATCATTTCTGAAAAAACGGCATCTTCATTATAAGCACTGAAATCTGAAACCTTATTAGAAAAATTTCTTGTCTTTTCGGCAAAATCGAACCAACGATTGTAGTTATTTAATAGATTCGCGTTCTTTTTAGGGTCTTCTTTTAAGAGCTTAATATTTTTGACTATTTGCTTCTGTAAAATAAAAATCAGTTTATTGGACTGCAAAAAATCAAGTTCTCGTTTTTTGCTGTCCAAAATTTTCAATAATTCATCTCTTTTATTTTTTAATTTAGCAAATTCTTCGCTGTCCCAGAGGTCTGAATTTCTTATAAAATCTGCTATTTTATCTGGAAACATCGAATAACTAATAAAATTATCTTCCATGCCAAGAGAATCATCGACAAGCCAAATAAGTGTAATAGAAGGAGTTAAACGTCTGTAATCAGTTATTGTCTTTTCTTTGCCTTTCTTTATCAAAATAGTCTTCTCTGGCATATTCTCAAGTTGCAAACTAATATTCAAAGCATGATATAACAAAAACCTCTGAACAATATCTGCTTTGTACCATTGCTGCATCTCTATTATTAGATGTTTATCTTTGTCTATTTGGCAACGATAATCAAATTTAACAATCTTAGAAGCATCAGTAAGTTTATCGCTAGCACGTTCAAAAATATCAATATCTTGAATCTCAATATCAAGAAAATCCTCAAGGAATTGCTTCGAAATTATAGGCTCTTTGAAAACTTTTTTGAAAAACTTATCATAGTTCAACGGAGCCAGATACCCATAAATCATCTTTTCTTTTTCCATAACAAATATATTTTTATATAGATATATAAATTTTTACAAAATTATATAATTTTTTTTTAATTACATAAATATTTTTATTTTTGTAAATAATTTTTTAATTTTTACTTATTCTTAATAAGTAAGATTATGTGATATTGTTGTACATTTAATTTGAATTTATAATAAAATAAAACCAAATATGAATATAAAAAAAATATTGGAAACAGCAATAAATGCAACTGTTTATGCTGGACTTGAGATAATAAAAATTTATGAAAGTGATAATTTTGGAGTAACCTCAAAAGCAGACAATTCGCCACTAACACTTGCAGATATGAGCGCAAATAATAAAATATTAGAATATTTAAAAAAAACAGATATTCCAATATTAAGCGAAGAAGGAAAAGATATAGAATACAAAGAACGCAAAAATTGGAAATCTTTTTGGCTTGTTGACCCCCTCGATGGAACAAAAGAATTTATTAACAAAAATGGTGAATTTACAGTCAATATAGCATTGATAAAAAATAATATACCAGTAGCAGGAGTTATATATATTCCAGTACTAAAACAACTTTACTACGGAACAGATTCTATCGGTGCATTTAAAATTGAAAATATTGAAGCTACTACTTCCAATTTTTATGACGAAAAAGACTCATGGAAATGGAATAATCCAGTGCTATTGATAAATAATAAAAGAGCCTCTTCTTATGACGATTTTGAAAATAATTCAGTAAAATTACCTTTAAGTATTAATTCCGAAGATAAAAAATATACTGTCGTTGGAAGCCGTTCGCATAAATCTCCAGAGAATGAAAAATATCTTAAAAATTTGAAAAACAAACACGGTAAAATTGAAATAATATCAAAAGGCAGTTCTTTAAAGTTCTGTATGATAGCCGAAGGTAAAGCAGATATATATCCTCGTCTTGCACCAACAATGGAATGGGACACGGCGGCTGGACATGCAATAGTCAAAGCATCAGGAGGAAATGTTATGAAAACTAACGGAGAAGATTTGAATTATAATAAAGAAAATTTATTAAATCCTTTTTTTGTAGCAAAATCATGATTTTTATTTAATTTTGCCAAAATTTTAATTTTATATATATTATAAAAAATGGCATTGATAAAATCAGTATCTGGAATTAGAGGAACAATAGGCGGACTATCTGGCGAAAATCTTACACCTATTGATATTGTTAAATTTACAACTGCTTTTGTTGAAATAATAAAAAAACTTAGTAATAAAACTTTATTAAAAATTGTAGTAGGACGCGATTCGCGAACTTCTGGAACGATGGTAAATGACTTGGTTATAGGAACATTATCTGGTTGTGGTGCAAAGGCAATTAATATAGGACTTGCAACAACACCAACAACTGAAATTGCTGTTATCGAAGAAAATGCTGACGGCGGTATTATTATAACAGCAAGTCATAATCCTCGACAATGGAACGCTCTAAAATTACTTAACGAAAAAGGTGAGTTCCTTTCAGACAAAGACGGAAAAAAATTACTTGATTATGTTGAAAATAAATTCTGTTCTATAATTTTTTCTGATATCGATGACATCCAGTCTCCTGAAACAAAAAATATTTATTTGCAAAAACATATCAACTTAATACTTGATAATAAGTTTGTTGATATTGATGCTATTAAAAAAGCTGAGTTTAAAGTTGTTATTGATGCTGTAAATTCTGTTGGTGGGATTGCATTGCCACCGTTGTTAAAATCATTAGGAGTAAAAGAAATTATTAAGTTGTATTGTGAACCGACAGGTAAATTTCCACACAATCCAGAGCCTTTACCAGAGAATTTAACTGAAATATCAAAGTTAATAAAAGAAAAAAAAGCTGATGTTGGTTTTGTTGTTGACCCAGATGTTGACCGTCTTGCAATAGTAAACGAAGACGGAACAATGTTTGGTGAAGAATATACTCTTGTTGCTGTTGCCGACTATATTCTTTCAATAAAAAAAGGAAATACTGTTTCAAATTTATCCTCGAGCCGTGCTTTGCGAGACCTTACCGAAAAATATGCTTGTAAATATTTTGCTTCAGCTGTTGGTGAGGTTAATGTGGTTGCCGAAATGAAACGTGTTAATGCTGTTATAGGTGGCGAAGGAAACGGCGGAATTATTCTTCCAGATTTACACTATGGTCGTGATTCTTTAATAGGAATTGCTTTATTTTTAACTCATCTTGCAAAATCAGGAACGAAATGTTCTGTTCTAAGAGCAAAATATCCAAAATATAATATAATTAAAAACAAAATTCAACTGACAAGGAAAACAGATATAGACAAAATATTTTCGAAAATAATAATAAAATTTCGGAATAAAAAAGATATTAAAATAACAACAATAGATGGCGTAAAACTTGATTTCCAACACGGATGGGTACATCTGCGAAAGTCAAACACAGAACCTATTATCAGGATTTATGCAGAAAGCAAAACCTTGAAAGAAGCAAAAGAACTTGTAAAAATGATAAATTTGCTAATTCTGTAAAATAGTAAAACGAAAATATCAATCAGCATTTTTATTAAAAATCATCACAGAACCACCTACGCCTATTAAAATTGGACCTAAATAAAAACCAAGAAGGAAATCTGGAACTCCCAGAAGTTTGAGTAAAATAGCAAAACCAATAAAAGCAAATCCTATTTTAATAATTAAAAGTCCAAGTTTCTTCTTTGGTTGTTCTTTTATATTCATTTGTTTGATATTACGTTTTTTGATAGTACATACATAACATTGTTGTTATGATAAAATCATGTATTTTTGCAAAATTAAAAATATAAATCAATATTATTCAAAAAAAATGAAAATTAACAATCAAATGATAAATTTTTATTTGCTGGTTAGAATGTCAATCTTGGTTTCCCTTTTTTTAATTATATAAAATCATAATAAGAAATTTTTTTCTTAGGAATAAATACAATTATTGCATTAAAAATTTTGCCAGAAAACATTAAATCACAACAACAGATTTGAAGTCAGTAGCTTTTTTTGCTGCTCTCTGCATGGATATTATTCATGAGTATTTTACAAAGAAAAAATTTCAAAACAAAAAATAAACTAAATGTTATATTATCTTTTTGAATACCTACAACAATATAATTTACCTGGAATTGGATTATTTAAATATCTGACGTTCCGCGCAGTGATTGTTGCAATAAGTTCTGGATTGGTTGCACTGATATGGGGAAAGAAGCTTATCAAATATTTACAAAAAAAACAAATTGGAGAAGTAGTTCGAGACCTCGGACTGGAAGGTCAATACCAAAAAAAAGGAACACCAACAATGGGTGGCATTATAATAATTGCTGCAATTATTATTCCTATTTTGTTGTTTGCAAACCTTGAAAATATTTATATAATTTTGATGATTATAACAACCTTATGGCTCGGAATTATTGGTTTCTTAGATGATTATATAAAAACATTCAAAAAGAAAAAAAACGGTTTGGCTGGCAAATATAAAATATACGGACAAGTGGGACTTGGAATAATAGTTGGATTTGTTTTTTATATGAGCGATGATATTCAGATACGAGAAAATCCGCAATCAAGCATATTGAATGAAACAAATATACCAGAAGATAATAAAACAACAATTAATAACAGTAAAGAAAATCTTCTAAAAACAGAAATTAAAAGTAAAGATGACAAGCCATTAAAAACAACAATACCCTTTATAAAAGATAATGAATTTGATTACTCTTGGCTTGTGAGTTTCTTAGATGACGAAAATAAACAAAGATGGGCTTGGATTATTTTTGTTTTACTTGTTATTTTTATGATAACTGCTGTATCGAACGGTGCTAATCTAACCGATGGTCTCGATGGATTAGCCGCTGGAACTTCCTCTATAATAATTTTTACGCTTGGAATTTTTGCTTATGTTTCAGGAAATCTGATTTTTGCTGATTATTTGAATATTATGTATATACCAGATATTGGTGAATTGATTATTTTTGCAAGTGCAACGATAGGCGCAATTGGTGGTTTTTTATGGTATAATTCTTTTCCTGCACAGGTTTTTATGGGCGACACGGGAAGCCTTACAATCGGAGGAATTATTGCCGTTTTTGCAATTCTTGTCAGAAAAGAACTTTTAATACCAATTCTTGCAGGTATTTTTATAATCGAAAACGCATCGGTAATCTTACAGGTAGGCTATTTTAAATATACAAGAAAAAGAACTGGAACAGGAAAAAGACTTTTTAGAATGGCACCACTGCATCATCATTTTCAGAAAAAAGGAATACCAGAACCAAAAATTGTTGCAAGATTTTTAATTGTAGGAACTATGCTTGCATTAATATCTATTATTACTCTGAAAATTAGATAATTTGTAATTCTTTAATTTATTAAAATTTAAAATGTCAAAAAGAATAGTTATACTCGGCGCGGGAGAAAGCGGTACTGGTGCAGGTGTTTTAGCAAAAAAATATATGTATGATGTATTTGTTTCTGATTTTGGAAATATTAAAGAAAAATATATTAAAATATTGGATAAATACAAAATTGAATACGAAACAGGAAAACACTCAGAAGAATTGATATTAAATGCAAATGAAGTGATAAAAAGTCCAGGTATTCCAGACGATTCTGATATTGTTAAAAAATTGAGAAATAAAAATATTAAAATTATTTCTGAAATTGAGTTTGCTGGACGATACACAAAAGCAAAAAAAATATGTATAACAGGCAGCAACGGAAAAACAACAACAACAATGTTAATTTATCATATATTCAAAAAAGCTGGTTTAAATGTAGCTTTGGCAGGCAATGTTGGAAAATCATTTGCTCTTCAGGTTGCTGAAAATAATTATGATTATTATATAATCGAACTCAGCAGTTTTCAATTAGACGGAATGTATGATTTCAAAGCCGATATAGCTGTAATACTGAATATTACACCAGACCACCTTGACCGTTACAATTATGATTTTAATAAATATGTTGATTCTAAATTTAGAATAATAAGAAACCAAACAGAAGAAGAAAAATTTATTTATTGGTCTGATGACAAACAAATTACAAAAGAAATAAATAAACGATGTATAAAATCGGAATTATTTCCTTTTTCTGGGAAAAATATTTGTAAAAAAGGAGCTTTTATAAAAAATGAAACAATAAATATAATCATTAAAGAAAAAATTCTAACAATAAAAAAAAGTGAGATGTCGCTGTTGGGAACACATAATGCCTATAACTCAATGGCTGCTGTAATAACATCAAAGTTAAACAGAATACAAAACCATATTATTAAGGAAAGTATTTTAGATTTTGAAAATGTGCCGCATCGTTTGGAAAAATATATTAGTATAAAAGGAATTCAATTTATCAACGACTCAAAAGCAACAAATATTAATTCAACATGGTACGCTTTGCAAAGTATTGGTACGAAAATTGTTTTGATACTTGGCGGTGTCGATAAAGGAAATGATTACAGTATTATAAAAAAAATTGTCGATAAAAAAGTGAAAGCTATTGTTTGTCTCGGAAAAGATAATTCCAGAATATTTGAAACTTTTGGTAATGATACAAAATTATTTGAAACAAAATCAATGCAAAAAGCAGTAAATATTGCATATAAATATGCCAATGCTGGAGATACAGTTCTTCTGTCTCCAGCTTGTGCAAGTTTTGATTTATTCGAAAACTATGAGGACAGAGGTAATAAATTAAAAAAAGCAGTGATGAAAATTGAAAATAAAAAAACACGTAAAAAATTTGGTGTGTAAATATTATTTCTTATCTTTGTCCTTGATATATCTTTATATGAAAGATAACAAATCAAAAAACAAGTATTTTTTAATGCAATGTCATAATAAAACAATAATAAAATTAACAGAAAGAACACAACAATAGAGAGAGTGGTTTATAGAAAATGTTAAAGTATTTGAATTTAACATTTTCTTTTTTACATACATTATTTAACAATTACAAAATGTATGATTTGAATAATGATATAAAAAATATTGATGTAAACGAAAAAAACATGATTAAAAAAATAAATAAATATTGTTACAATAAAAAATCAATATAAAAATTTTTTATGGAAAAATATAGTGTGTTTAAAATTATTGAAGATAGTCTTTATTCTATGAGATATTGTAATGAAAAATCTGATAAATTTTATGAATTATTTGATAATTGGACAGATATTGAATATCTTTATCTTTTTTTTAAAAAACATGAGTCTGATTTAAAGTCTGGATTTTTTAATAAAAAAAAGGTCAAAAATGCTGTTAATAGAACAAAAAAAGATGCGAAAAAGCTTGAGAATAAACTAATAAAAATTGCAAAAGAAGGAAAAATAGATAATTATAATTCTTTGCAAACAATTTTCAAACCATTATATAATAAAGATAGAAATAAGTTTCCCATACCAGATTATCAATACAATAAAATCTATGGAATTGAATATAAAAGTTGGTTACGTGTGTATGCGATTAGACTTGATTCTAATCTTTTTGTTATAACGGGTGGAGCCATAAAATTAACCAAAACAATGAATGATAGGAATCATTTGAAGGAAGAGTTAGAAAAACTTGAACGAACAAAATCTTTTTTAGAAAAAGAGTGTGTAATTGATTCAGGTGATTTGGAAATTCTTTTATAAATATAAAATATTATGAGTAAAATAACAAAAAAACTAAACAAACTTGCATCAAATCAAAAATCTAATTGGTTGTATGAGGCAAAAAAAAGGCAAGAAAATAATGCATGGTTAAAAAAATCGCAGAGGATAGCGTTAACAATATTAATTACTCTCAAAGAGCGAGGCATGACTAAGCAACAACTTGCTTCTAGGATAGGAGTTTCATCTCAAAAAATAAATAAAATTGTAAAAGGGAAAGAAGAACTAACATTAGAAACAATTAATAATTTGGAGAAGGTTTTAAATATTGTTTTAATACCAAAATATACAATTTTTTTTAGAAAAATAAAAGAAATAATTAAATGGACAGAAAATAATTTGAAGAAAATTTTAAATATTGTTTTAGTACCAAAACAAAACCCTGTTTTTTTAGGTGTTTCTTCATTTGGAAATTCAAATATTTTTGTTAATAATATTCTAACAAAAAATTATTCAATAGCAGCAGCCTCAATTAGTTTTTTATTGATTGGTATAATTGTTATATTTGTTACGACTCGTCAAAATGATACTGGTTTATTAGCAGAAAATAATAAAACTGATATAAAAGAAGAATTTGCTGAGCGTTCAAATAATTCTAATTCTTCGGATAAAACAGTTATTATGAATGATGAGGATAGTACTAATATATTTTTTGGAGCAAATTGGTCTGCTATTTCCGAAAAATATTATAAAGAATTGAAAAAAAATGCAATATCTGTTTTTGAAAAAAAAGAATACAAATCAGCCTGCGAAGGTTTTGAAAAATTAATAGAAAAAAATGATAAAGATGCCGAAGTATTATACTATTCTGGCTTGTCTTTTTTTCATTTGAATGAATACGAAACAGCCCTAAAAAGATTTAAAAAAGTAACCAAACAAAATGAAAATAAATATATTGAAGATGCCGAATGGTACACTGCTCTAAGTTATAAAGAACTAAATAAAAAATCGAAAACAAAAAATACACTTCTTGATATTGTAAAAAGAAACGGCAAATACAAAAAACAAGCTGAAGAAAAATTGAGCAAAATTGAAGACTAACAGATTATAATTATTTTAATAAATTTATTATGAAAATATTAAAACAAATAGCTAATCCGTCTCTTGAATTAATGGCTGATTATATCTTAAAAAATTATGGTACTATGTCTCATTTAAAATTGCAAAAATTACTTTACTATTGTGAATCATATCATCTTGCATATTTTGAGACAGAGTTGTTTACGGAAAATTTTCAAGCACGGTCACATGGTCCCGTTTGTACAGAAATATTTCATAAATATAAAACAGAATCTCTACTTTACAACGATTTGTATTTCGATGGAAAATACAATCCAGATAATAATTAAAAAAAAAATCTTTCTTCCGACCAATTTTTGTTAATAAATGATGTTTTGATTGAATTATCTGAATGGACTGGATTTCAGTTGGAAAATGCAACACACAGCGAAAAACCTTGGATCGAAGCAAGAATTGGTTATTCATACGGCGATATTTGTAATGTGGAGATATCTAAAAAAACAATGATGGAATTTTACAGAAAAGAACTTTATGGGTAAGTTTAAAAACATAAATTTATGTTCTGTTATTCTCAATATCCCAAATTTGTTCTCAAATATTTTTCTGCTTTTTCTGTACTGATTTTTTTTCTTACAGCATAATTTTCTATCTGTTCTTTTGTTATTTTTCCTACATTAAAATATTTTGCCTTACTATGTATAAAAACGAAACCGCTAACAGAAGCCGATGGATACATTGAGAAGTTTTCTGTTAGTTTCATTCCTATATTTTTTTCAATATTCAATACATCAAAAAGTGGTTTCTTTTCGGAATGTTCTGGACAAGAAGGATAGCCAATAGCGGGACGTATTCCAGTATATTTTTTCTTTAAAAATTTATTAATATTCGTATTTTCGTTATCTGAAAATCCAAGTAATTTTTTTCTTATTATTTCGTGCAGACGTTCTGCAAAAGCCTCAGCAAAACGGTCGGCAATTGTTTTAAGCATTATTGCACTATAATCATCATTTTTTGTCTCAAATTCTTTGACCTTTTTTTCGATATTCAAACCAGTTGTCAATACAAATAATCCTATATAATCTTTTATTCCAGTGCTTTTCGGTGCAATGTAATCAGCCAAAGAAATATAAACTTTTTCGCTGACTTTCGTTTTCTTTATCTCCTGCTGACGAAGAAAACTAAACGAAGTTATATTGTTATTATTATCATCGTAAATAATAACATCGTCTCCAACTGAATTAGCTGGAAATAATCCAATTACGGCACTTGCATTTATCCAATTTTTACAAACAATTTTTTTAATCATTCTCTGTGCATCATCGAAAAGTTTTTGTGCTTCTTTTCCTTTTTCTTTATGTTTTAAAATATTAGGATATTTTCCTGAAATATCCCATGCGTGAAAGAAAAATGTCCAGTTAATATACGGTATAAGTTCCGATAGAGGATAATTTTTTATAGTTTCTGTTCCAGTAAATTCAGGAATATTGATTTTTTGTTTGTGCCAGTCAGTTTTCAATCCATTTTTTCTTGCTGTTGTTAGGGAAACAAAGTTTTTTTTCTTCTTGCCTGCAAACAGTTCTCGCATATTTTGATATTCATTTTTTATTGATTTTACGAACTTATCTTTTTTGTTCTTATCAATAAGATTTTTTGCAAATCCTACACTCTTCGAGGCATCAGCAACATAAACAACAGTAGCATCATAAACAGTATCAATTTTTACTGCTGTATGAATTTTTGAAGTCGTTGCGCCACCTATCATCAGCGGAATTTTCATTTTTCTTTTCTGCATTTCTTTGGCAATATTTACCATTTCTTCAAGCGAAGGCGTTATCAGTCCGCTTAAACCAATAATATCAACATTTTTTTCTTCTGCTGTTTTCAATATTTTTTCGGCTGAAACCATAACACCCAAATCAATAATCTCAAAATTATTACAAGAAAGAATAACATTAACTATATTTTTTCCAATATCGTGTACATCGCCCTTTACTGTTGCAAGTAAAATTTTTCCTCCATAACTGGTTTTTGTTTCGTGCCTTTCTGATTCAATATAAGGCAATAAAACAGAGACCGCTTTTTTCATTACTCTTGCACTTTTTATAACTTGTGGGAGGAACATTTTTCCTGCACCAAATAATTCGCCGACATTATTTATTCCGTCCATTAGCGGTTTTTCGATAACATCAACAGCATGTTTATATTTTTTTCGAGCCTCTTCTGTGTCTTCTTCAATATTGTCTGTAATTCCTTTTATTATTGAATATTTTAATCTTTCGTTTACTGATTTTTTATGTATTTTTTCTTTTACTGATATTTTTTCTTTACTATTTTTTATATTTTCAGAAAATTCTATTAATCTTTCCGTAGCATCAATTCTTCTGTTAAGAACAAGGTCTTCTGTAAGTTGTAACAAATCTTTATTAATTTCGTTGTATATCTCTAAGATTCCGGCATTTACAATTCCCATATCCAAGCCAGCGTTTACGGCATGATACAAAAATACAGAGTGCATTGCTTCTCTAATTTTATTATTTCCTCTGAACGCAAAAGATAAATTACTAATTCCGCCACTCACTTTTGCAAAAGGCAAATTCTTTTTAATCCATTTTACAGCATTTATAAAATCAACGGCATAATTGTTATGTTCCTCAATTCCAGTTGCAATTGTCAAAACATTAGGGTCGAAGATTATATCTTCTGGCGGGAAATTTATTTTTTTTGTAAGAATATCATAAGCCCTTTTGCAAACCGAAATTTTTTGTTTTAAATCTGTCGCTTGTCCGTTTTCGTCAAAAGCCATAACAACAACCGCCGCACCGAATTTTCTAATCTGTTTTGCAAGTTCGATAAATTTTGTTTCTCCTTCTTTTAAACTTATTGAATTTACTATTGCTTTTCCTTGTAAACATTTTAATCCAGCAATTATAACTTCTATTTCAGAGCTGTCTATCATCACTGGAACACGTGCAATATCTGGCTCAACAGAAAGCATATTAAGAAATATTGTCATTTCTTTTTTTGCATCAAGCATTGCATCGTCCATGCAAATATCAATAATTTGTGCTCCATTTTCAACTTGTTGTCTTGCTACTGAAAGCGCTTTTTCATATTTTTTTTCTCTTATAAGTCTTGCAAATTTTCTCGAACCAGCTACATTTGTTCTTTCTCCTATGTTTACAAAATTATTTTCTTTGCTTATACTTAAAGCCTCCAAACCGCTTATTTGTGTTTTTTTCGATATTTTTGTTTCCTTATGCGGTTTATATTTTTGTGCAATATCAACAATTTTTTTTATATGTTCTGGGGTCGTACCGCAACAACCACCTATTATATTTACATAATTATTTTTTAAAA
Organism: Bacteroidales bacterium; assembly: GCA_029934515.1. Taxonomy (GTDB): domain Bacteria; phylum Bacteroidota; class Bacteroidia; order Bacteroidales; family JAADGE01; genus JAOZMB01. Next base: position 4,561 of record JAOZMB010000071.1, on the reverse strand, counting down.
AATCTTTAATATGTAAGACCATTTTTTCTGGTGTCTGTTCATATTCTCCAAATTGGTTTGGCATTCCTGCGTTTGGATATGCACTAATTTTAAAATTTGATTTTTGAGCTATTTCGGCTATATGCGGAATCATATCAGAAGCGCCTGTAGAGCAGTTCAAACCTATTGTAAGCAAATCGATATGCGAGAGCGAATTAATAAAAGCTTCAACTGTTTGTCCCGATAGAGTTCGTCCACTTTTGTCTGATACTGTTCCAGAAATCATAACTGGGATTTTTATATTTTTTTCTTTTGCTTTTTCCTGAACAGCCAACAATGCAGCCTTTGCGTTTAAAGTATCAAAAATTGTTTCAATAAGTATTATATCTGCACCGCCGTCAATAAGTCCAGAAATCTGCACTCTATAAGCAACAACAAAATCATCAAAAGTATGAGAACGAAATCCCGGATTTATAACATCAGACGACATTGATGCAGTTTTGTTTGTAGGTCCTATCGAACCAGCAACAAATCTAAATTTATCATTATTTTTCAAAGAAAATTCATCACACACTTTTACAGCGAGCCTTGCAGATTTTAAGTTCATTTCGTAAACCAAATCATATCTGTCCATATCGTAATCTTCCATTGATATTAGGTTTGCATTGAAAGTATTTGTTTCAATAATATCAGCTCCTGCTTCGAGATATTTCCTGTGAATTGCTTCAATAATATCTGGACGCACAAGAGAAAGAATATCATTATTTCCTTTTAGTTCACGGTGATAATTTTTAAATTGTTTGCCACGAAAATCAGCTTCTTCCAAATTATACGACTGAATAAGACTCCCCATAGCTCCATCGAGAACAAGAACTCTTTCATTTATTGCTTTATAAAGTTTTTTTGAATTTTTCACGAAAATTTATTTTGATAGAATTAATTATTCATTATCATTTTTAAATATTTTACAAACATCGCTTATTGATTTTTTTATATCAATAAATTTATAATCAAGAGTATTTTTTATTTTTTTGTTAGAATATCGAGATTTTGATTTTGCTGATATTATTGTATCTTTTGTAATTTTTGGTTCTTTTCCGAATAATTTATAAGCTATTGATTCTAAAATAAGAACTGTTTGCAGGATAAAATTTCCAGCATAAATACTTGGTTTTTTTTTATTCAAATTTTTGGCAATTTCATCAAAAATTGTTCTGTAAGGAATATTCTCTGCATTGATAATATATCTTTCCGAGCTAATATTACTGTTTGTAAGTTTTATCATTATTTTCACAGTATCGCGAACATCAACAAAACCAGTTGACCCTTTTGTATAAAATTTTAATCCTTTGTTTACAGTTTTTATTAATCGTGGACTTCCGTTGTTCCAATTCCCTGCTCCAATAATTACAGAAGGATTAACAATTATGGCATTCAGACCTTCTGCAATTCCTCGCCATACTTCCAGTTCAGATTTCAATTTACTTACCGAGTATGCCGATATTTTTTCATTATTTGTTCTTATAATATCTTCATCAATTAATTTGTTATTTTTTGTCGATTGTAGCGCAGCAATTGAACTGACATGACACAATTTTTTTATTCCGTGTTGCAAAGCCGAGTTTACAATATTTGCAGTTCCTTCGACATTATTTTTTATCATTTGTTCTTTAAATTTCGGATTGAATGACACTGTTGCAGCGCAATGATATACCACATCGACACCATTCATTGCTTCATAAATTGAATCATAATCAAGCATATCTGCATCACACCACTCAATATTTTCAAAAAGCTCTTCGCTCTTGTCTGTATAAAAACTAAATATTTTTTTTACAATTTCTACTTTACTTGTTGTTCGTTTGCAAGCTCTAACTTTACAACCACTTAATAATAAATCAAGTAGCAAATGAGAACCTAACATTCCTGTTCCTCCTGTTAATAAAATCATTTTATTTTTTATTTTTATTTAAAGTTTTTCAATTTGCAAAGAAACTTATTTTTTAATTCTAAACTCTACTCTTCTGTTTTTTGCACGTCCTTCTTTTGTGTTATTTGTTGCTACCGGCTTGTTCTGTCCATAACCTTTTGCAGTTAATCTTTTTGTGTTACAATTTTTTTCTTCGAGATACTTTTTTAATGATTTAGCTCTATTTAACGACAATATTTTGTTAAGTTCTTCTGTTCCTGTATTGTCCGTATGTCCAGAGATTTCGATATTTAATTTATTGTATTTTTTTAAAAATTTAATTAAACGATTTAGTTCGGGATACGATTCTGGTTCTAAAAGATATTTATTATTATCAAAAAATAAGTTTTCTAATCTTATTGGAATATTATTATTAATAATATTATCTTCAGAAATTAGATTAATATTTCTTTTAATATCTAACATTTCTTCTTTGTCGGAAAGATTAATATTTCCTGATGCGGGATAGAATTTATTTAGTTCGACAAAATAACCATAATTTTTCCCATTTGGTAACACTATTATATAACTTCCATCGTCTGGGTTACTTTTCGAATATCCTATTAGTTCTCCTGTTTCGAGGTTTTCCCAATTTATTGTAGCATATAGTGGTTTACCGTCTTTATTTTTTATTGTTCCAGATATTGTTGTTACAGTTTCTGGTTGTAGTTCTTTTGGCAATTGCACCATAAATATATCAAAATTATTATTTTTAAAACTTGAAAAGTATGCAATTTTACCGTCAGTAGATATTTCGTAATCATATTCGTCTTCGCTTGTATTTATTTCTTTTCCTAAGTTTACTGGCTCCGACCATTGTGTCCACGATGTATCTGATAATCGTTTTGACATAAAAACATCTAAATTTCCTAAGCCAGCATGACCGTCAGAGCTAAAATAAAGTGTTCTCATATCTGAATGCAAAAAAGGGCTTCTTTCTGTAAACGGTGTATTAATAACAGTTCCTAAATTTATCAGTTTACTACTGTTTGTTCCTTTTTTTACGGAAACATAAATATCTGTATTTCCAGATGTTCTTCCGTGAAATTTTTGTGAATATTTATGATGATGCCCTACATTACCTTTTCTGTCTGATATAAAAAGCACGGCATTTCCATCGTAAGTTTGCATTGCATCAGCTTCCCAAGATTCGTTTTTATTTATTCCGGGTAATCGCAATTTTGTTGTCCAGCCGTTTTGTTTTTTGTCTGTATAATATATATTAGAACTTGAATATAACAACATTCTATTTCCGTTACCGCTTATTGACACAGGCGACTCATGGTAATTTGCTGTATTTATTCCTTTGACAGGCACTGGTTTAGACCATTTATTATTTTCATAAATAGATGTAAAAATATCTTCTTTTTCTAAGATTAAATTATCTGGTCTATATCTTCCACAGAAATATATTTGTTTACCGTTTGCTGTTATAGATGCTGAATATTCCCATGCTTTTGTGTTGATTTTATTTGATATTCCTAATGTTTTAATATTATTTGTAGGTGCTTCAAGTATATTAATTAGTTGGTTGATTTTTTTATATTTATTTCCAAAATAAACTTTGTATTCGTTAAGTATTTTAATTGCTTTTTTGTAATTTTTTTTATACAGGACTGGTTCAATCAATCTTAGCAAAACAACATAAGCCAATTCTTTTGGTGCGGCGGCTTTAATATATTCTTTATATTTTTTTTCGTTTTTTGTTTTATATTTTTTTTCCAAGTTTATCGAACAAGCCATATTTGCAATTTTTTTATTTTTTTCTGTATATGAACTGTAATATGGATAATCTGGATATTTAATTTGAAAATTATTAAGAATTTCGTATTCTCCATACGAAGCGGCTTCTTCATATAATTGTTTCCAGAGTTTTTCAATTTTTTTTTCAGTTTTTTTCTTAAAATCGGATTGAGGATATTTAATAACAAAATTTTGATATTCTCTAAAATCTTTTTTGTCATCGAGTTTATAAAATTCTATACTATCTCGTTTATATTCGATTGATTTTGAAAAATTACAACAGTCATAAATTTTCAAAAAACGATTAATTTCTTCGACAGATTTTTTATTTTTTAATTTGCCGAATGCTTTTCTACTTATAATGTTTTTATAATCATTTATTGATTTATCACTAATATTATATTTTTTTTCAATAGTTGATTTTGTATTTGATTTTTTCAATTTTTTCTCTGCATATTTCATATATTTATATGATTTTAAGTAACTTGTTTTGTCATATTCTTCGTTAAGATATACCAAAGCCATACCGTATTTTGTTGCTATTGGTTCTTTTTTTTTCTCTACTGCTTTTTTTAGAATTTTCATAGCTTTATCAAGTTCTCCTGAACCAATATATTTATAAGCCTTTGAAATATTTTGAGAAAAAATAAAATTATTTAAAGATAATAAAAATAAAATTATAAATATGCGTGTCATTTTTGTAAAAATTTGTTGTTTAGTAATCATTAAATAATAACTTCCTGATTTGTTTTTTGTAAAATACTTATTATCAGGTGTAAACCAATTCGTAATTCATAATTTATAATTCGTAATTTACTTACTCATTGATACTTATTATTTTGTTCAAAATTGCATAAATTGTTAAACCCG
>JAOZMB010000174.1 GCA_029934515.1 Bacteroidales bacterium | reverse complement strand
TTTTAATGAATGGTTTGACTTCAAATATGAAATCAGTAAATATGATGAAGATTATCTAACAAAATTAATAAAATTAAATGAGTATAATATTGTTGATTATGACGAGTACCAATTATTTGGACACTTTATTAGTCCGCTTTTGTATAAAGTATATTTTCTTGGCAAAAATTTTAGAGAATGGTATCAACCTCATTTATCTGGAACAGTAAACGAAAAAATATTATATGGACGACCAGATTTTATGGTTGCAAGTGGAGACCTTGAACCAGAAATACCTTTTTTCTTTTTACAAGAATTTAAAAGACAAAAAACAGGTTCTGACCCACAACGACAGTTACTTGCACAAATGGCTTCAGCAATGGAAAACAATAAAACAAAACGAATACGCGGTGCTTACAATATCGGACAAAACTGGAGTTTTGTTATACTTGACAAAAATGCAGAAGGAAAATACAAATATTATGAATCGGAAAGTTTTAACAGCTTAAAAATAAAAGAATTAGAGAAAATCTATATATATCTGAAAGCTGTTAAACACAAATATTGTAAATAAATTATTAATTAAAAAAAACAAAAAATGGAAACTCAAAAAAGTTACAAATTCTCAGAAATTAATTACAAAAAATTAAAAGAAATTGTTAATGTAAAATTAGTTAAAAATCAGAAAATTTTTAATGAATGGTTTGGTTTTAAATATGAAATTAATCAATATGATGAGAATTTTTTATTGAAACTAATTGAATTAAACAGATATAATATTAAGGATTACGATGAATATCAATTACTTGCTCACTTTATTAGTCGTTTGCTTGGCTTGGTATATTTTTGCGGAGAGAACTATCGCGAGTGGTATCAACCAGAAATATCAGGAACTGTAAACGGAAAAATATTATACGGGAAACCAGATTTTATGGTAGCATCAGGTATTGAAGAACCAGAAATACCTTTTTTCTTTATACAAGAATTTAAAAGACAAAGAACAATTTCAGACCCACTGCGACAGTTACTTGCACAGATGGCAACAGCAATGGAAAATAATAAAACAAAACATATGAAAGCTTGTTATAATATTGGCAGATTATGGACTTTTGTTATATTGGAAAAACTACAAGAGGATAAATATCAATATTATGAATCCAGAAGTTTCGACAGTTTGGATATTGACCACCTAAAAAAAATTTACAAATATCTGAAAGCTGTTAAACACAAATACTGTAAATAAATTATTAATTATTAAAACTTAAAAAAAATGGAAATTCAAAAAAGTTACAAATTTTCGGAAATTAATTACAAAAAATTAAAAGAAATTGCTGATTTTAAACTTGTCAGAGACAGAACAGTTTTTAATGAATGGTTTGACTTCAAATATGAAATCAGTAAATATGATGAAGATTATCTAACAAAATTAATAAAATTAAATGAGTATAATATTGTTGATTATGACGAGTACCAATTATTTGGACACTTTATTAGTCCGCTTTTGTATAAAGTATATTTTCTTGGCAAAAATTTTAGAGAATGGTATCAACCTCATTTATCTGGAACAGTAAACGAAAAAATATTATATGGACGACCAGATTTTATGGTTGCAAGTGGAGACCTTGAACCAGAAATACCTTTTTTCTTTTTACAAGAATTTAAAAGACAAAAAACAGGTTCTGACCCACAACGACAGTTACTTGCACAAATGGCTTCAGCAATGGAAAACAATAAAACAAAACGAATACGCGGTGCTTACAATATCGGACAAAACTGGAGTTTTGTTATACTTGACAAAAATGCAGAAGGAAAATACAAATATTATGAATCAAGAAGTTTCGACAGTTTGGATATTGACCACCTAAAAAAAATTTACAAATATCTGAAAGCTGTTAAACACAAATACTGTAAATAAATTATTAATTATTAAAACTTAAAAAAAATGGAAATTCAAAAAAGTTACAAATTTTCGGAAATTAATTACAAAAAATTAAAAGAAATTGCTGATTTTAAACTTGTCAGAGACAGAACAGTTTTTAATGAATGGTTTGACTTCAAATATGAAATCAGTAAATATGATGAAGATTATTTAACAAAATTAATAAAATTAAATGAGTATAATATTGCTGATTATGACGAGTACCAATTATTTGGACACTTTATTAGTCCGCTTTTAAATAAAGTATATTTTCTCGGCGAAAATTTTAGAGAATGGTATCAACCTCATATATCTGGAACTGTAAACGGAAAAATATTATATGGAAGACCAGATTTTATGATAGCATCGGGAATTAGAGAGCCAGAAATACCTTACTTTTTTATTCAGGAGTTCAAAAGATCAATACCAAGATCGAACCCGCCTTTGGAGCAGTTGCTTGCACAAATGGCTTCAGCAATGGAAAACAATAAAACAAAACAAATGAAAGGTTGTTATAATATTGGACAGTTATGGAAATTTGTTATACTTGAAAAAAATGCAGAAGGAAAATACAAATACTATGAATCGGTAAGTTTTGACAGTTTAAAAATAAAAGAATTAGAGAAAATTTACAAATATCTGAAAGCCGTAAAACATAAATATTGTAAATAATGAAATTATAAATTAATAAGCATAAATATGCTCTTTATTTGGTGGTACTAATTAAGTAATGTTATTTGTTATTTTTTTATATCTTTGCAAAAAAATTAAATTAGATATTATGTCAGAAGTTACTTGTCCTTCTTGTTGTTCATCCAATATAAAAAAAATGGTCATATTCATACAGGAAGTCAAAATTATAAATGTTTAATTTATATTAAATCCAACAAAGAAATATATAAGCGAAACCGAGCGTGAGCTTGTTAAAAAATTATTATTGGAACGTATCCCATTATATGGTATTTGTCGGTCTGTTAATGTTAGTATGACTTGGCTTTTAAAAATTATTAAGAATGTTTATGAATCTGTTCCAGAAGATTTGAATGTTGTTAATAAGGAAGAGATTGCGCAATATCCAGACGAGCAATTTGATAAACACATATATAATTTATTAGAAAAAAAAAATTAGAAAACCATATTGGAGCTATAAAATATTTCATTGCGGATTATAATAAAAAAATAGCATTACTTAATTAACACAACCAAAAAAAAGCCTCGCCTACGGCTTCGTTTTTTTTTTTGTTGCACTCATCGGTAACTGCTTGCTATCGTTTGCTTTTTTTGGTATATTGTCAATTGCAAGTAAAATGTCAATCAATCAACTTACCTATGCACAATTCCCGCACAATAAAAAAGCAAATGACAACCAACAAAATAATATGTGCTTATTTTTCTGTTCATTATAGTAACAAAAAGTATTTTAATGGAATAATCACAATATCATTATGAAGTTCTATTTTATCAATTTTTGAATTTATAATAAGTCCGTATTTATATTTTATTTTACTTTCTGTAATTTGTTTTGTTGTATTTTTATTTATTCCTATTTCAATAATAATCGGTTTTGGTAATGTTTCAATTATTAAGTCTGGATTTTTTCCTTTTTTGAAAGATGTAAAAGAAATAATATTTTCATTTCTAAAAATACGTTTCAAATATAAAACAACAGTATCTTCATACATTTTGGCAAGTATATTTGTTTTGTTTTTATCACCTGTTAATGGTTTTAAGATTACTTTCCGTATTGAAGGAGACATGAAAAAGTATTTTTGAACTTTATTTATTTTACTATCTATTCCGCCAAAAGGACGTAAAGAATTTAAAAGTTCAGCTTTCGATAAGATTTCAAGATTTTCACTTATTTCATTTTTCGATATTCCGATGGCTTGACTGAGTGTTCGTAAATTTATCTCATCAGAAGCTGCTACTCGTTGCAATATTTTTTCTGAATTTAGTGCATCTGTGCGATTTTCTCTCAATTTGGGTATATCTTCATAAATTATCCTTTTTATTAAATCCGAAATCAATAAATTAATACGTTCTTCATTAGTCTCAAAACTTAATCTTGTAATATTATGATATTGAACATAATCAAGTATTTTCTCACTGATATTTTTTATTGATGAAAAATAATTATTTATTGCAGGTTTCAAATTACTTAAAGATAAATATAATTCATTCGCAGTTTCAGAATAAAATAAATGTTCTTTAATTTGCAATTTTAAATCAAAAATATCAGGAATATTTTTATTGGTAATATTGATATACTCTGAAAAACTCAAAGGATAAACGTGCTGAATGAGCATTCGGCTTACTAAATCGGCTGTTGATTGTAATAAAAGGGCTGC
>JAOZMB010000009.1:17844-50724 GCA_029934515.1 Bacteroidales bacterium | reverse complement strand
GTCTGAAATATGAACGATTTATTGTTCTGTCTATTTTTATTATTTCTAATTGCATGTATTTATAGGGTTTATTTTAAAAAAATTATCTATTTTTGATATTTGTATTCAAAAAAATAAAGAATGATAGAATATCTATCTGGCAAATATAATATTTCTTTGTAATTTATTTAAAATAATACAATTTTTTTTGAGTCTGATAAATTAAAATCAAAAAAAATGTTATTTTAAATAATAAAATTGAATTTAAAAATATATTATTTTTTGATACTTTTATTGCAAAATATTATTGTTTTTTTTTTTTTTATTGTTTTTTTGTAAACTGTTTTTTAGAGCTTATGAAAGATGCCAAATAATACATATTTAAATAATCAAACAAAAATAAACAACTTTCAATAAAATAAAATAAATATGATTCCTCATGAGACTGTTCAGAAAATATATGATTCTATAAATATTGTTGAAGTTGTTAGTGATTTTGTATCTCTTAAACGTGCAGGAGTAAATCATAAAGGGCTTTGTCCTTTTCATGGCGAAAAAACTCCTTCTTTTATTGTTTCAGCGGCAAAGGGAATTTACAAATGTTTTGGTTGTGGTGTTGGCGGCGATGCTGTTAAGTTTGTAATGGAGCATGAGAAGATTACATATCCAGAATCACTTAAATATATTGCAAAAAAATATCATATAGAAATTATAGAAAAAAAACTTACAGCTGAGCAACTATCCAAAAATAGCGAACTTGCTAGTCTTTCTATAATTAGCGAACATGCCAAGAAATTTTTTGTAAGAACATTGCACAACACAACAGAAGGCAGAACAATTGGACTAAGTTATTTTAAAGAAAGAGGTTTTTCGGAAAATATTATAAAGAAATTTGAACTCGGTTGGAGTCCAACAAAACGAGATATTCTGAGCCGTAAAGCCATAAAAGCTGGATATAAATTAAAACTTCTCGAAAAAACAGGACTAACAATTGTCAAAAAAAATACAAATTATATATTCGATAGATTTTCGGAACGTGTTATTTTCCCGATTCATTCACTCTCTGGCAAAGTTCTTGGTTTTGGTGGACGCACTTTACGTTCCGATAAGAAAATTGCAAAATATCTTAACTCTCCCGATTCTGAAATTTATCATAAGTCTAATGTTCTTTATGGTATTTATTTTGCCAAAAATTCAATTGTCAAAAAAGATAAATGCTTTCTTACAGAAGGTTATACCGATGTAATTTCTATGCACATGTCTGGTATCGAAAATGTTGTTTCGTCATCAGGTACATCTTTGACAAAAGAACAAATAAAACTTATACGGCGTTTCACAAAAAATTTAACTGTTATTTATGACGGAGACCACGCTGGAATAAAAGCATCACTGCGAGGTATAGATATGATACTTTCCGAAGAACTTAATGTTAAAATTGTACTACTCCCAGAAGGCGAAGACCCAGACTCCTTTTCACGTTCTATTAGCAACAAAGATTTTATTGATTATATTACCAAAAATGAACAAGATTTTATTAAATTCAAAACTGGACTCCTTCTTAATGAAGCAAAAAATGACCCTATAAAACGTGCTGGACTTGTAAGAAATATTGTAAAATCAATATCAGTAATTCCAGATGTTATTTTACGTTCTGAATATATTAAAGAATGTAGTGCTATGCTTAATGTAAGAGAAGAGACCTTGTATTTTGCTCTGTCAAGAATTATGAGAGGAGCAAAAACAAAACCAATAAGCAAATCAAAAAACAAATTAAGACAAACACCTCAACTTCCAGCTGGCTTAAAAGGAATTTATTCAGAAGCAAATGAAAAAGAAATTATTGAATATCTTTTGAAATATGGAAAAAATATAATTTCATTTAACGATGGAACAAACGAAGATGACGAAACAGTTGCCGAATTTATTATATCGCAAATGAAATCTGATGAACTTGAATTTATTAATCTTGTTTATGTAAAAATTTTTGAGGATTTTGATTTATTCCTATCTAAAAATGAATTTCCAGAAATTGAATATTTTATTAGACACACAGACGAAAATATTAGAAGTATTACAACAGAAATTATTAGTCCTACAAAAGAATTAAGTAAATTGTGGACTAAACGAGGTGGCACAATTGATATGCCTGAAAATAGGCTTGGCGAAACAGTTCCAGAGGCTATTGAACGTTTCAAATTAAAAATTGTTCAAATAAGAATTAATGATATTAATAAAGAAATAAAAAAACTCAAACCAGAAGAATATGATGAGAAATTGATAAAACTATTAAATGAACTAAAAAAACTTGACCAAACAAAAGTATTGCTGATAAATTATGTAGAAAAATCAGCTCTTCTGTGAATTTTATTAAAAACAGGTTAGTGGTTAGTTGTTAGTTGTTAGTTTTTAGTTTTTAGTTTTTAGTTTTTAGTGGCTATTTATCTATTTTTCAAAATAATAATTTCTTGATTTTCAGCACTTAAATATTTTGATGCGTTGCCATATTATTAGTAACTTTTGTAAAACTATAAAAAGCAAAAACTAATTTATACAGAATACTAATTTATTATTTAATGATTACTTAATTATAATTAATATGCAAAATTTCATCAACAAAATAGAATTAGCTGACGAACTAATTCGCATAAAAGAAAGAGTTAGTCCGTATCTCGAAATATCGGAAATCGCAGACAGAATATCAAAAGAACCACTCGGAGGTAAAGCATTGTTTTTTGAAAATACTGGAACAAATTTTCCTGTTCTAATAAACGCACTCGGCTCGATTAAAAGAATGCAAATAGCACTTCGTGTAAATGATTTCAATGAAATAGGAATTGAAATAGAAAATCTATTTAAAGATTTTACATCTCCTAATAAAAATCTTTTTGAAAAATTAAAATTATTGCCTCTTCTATCTCGTCTTGCTTCTTATATGCCAAAAATAGTATCATCGAAATGTAAATCACAGGAAGTAATACACACGACACCAGATTTATCTATTTTGCCTATTCTGAAATCAAGAAGTAGAGACGGAGGGAGTTTTTTTACTTTTCCTCAGGTAATAACAAAAGACCCAAACACAGGAATTAGAAATGTTGGTATGTATAGGATGCAGGTTTTCGGGAAAAATATTACAGCAATGCACTGGCATAAACATAAAGTCGGAGCAAGACATTACAGAGAATACAAAAAAAAAAATAAATTAATGCCTGTTGCAGTTGCGCTTGGTGGCGACCCTATATATGCTTATTCTGCAATAGCTCCTCTTCCTGATAATGTTGATGAATATATGTTTGCTGGTTTTTTGCGGAAAGAAAAAGTAAAATTAGTCAAAGCAATAACTCAGGATATTGAAGTCCCTCATGATGCCGATATTATAATAGAAGGCTATATTGACCCTAACGAAGAGCTAATCTGGGAAGGCCCATTTGGCGACCATACTGGATTTTTTTCGCTGCCTGATTGGTATCCAAAATTTCATGTTACATGTATTACGCATCGCCGCGATGCAGTTTATCCAGCAACAATAGTTGGCATTCCTCCAATGGAGGACGCTTATATTGCACGTGCTACTGAGCGTATATTTTTGTCTCCTATAAAACTTGTTATGCTTCCAGAGATGACTGATATGAATATCCCTGATGCTGGAACTGCTCATAATTTAACTATTGTAAGTATCGAAAAGAGCTTTTCTGGACATGCCCAAAAAGTAATGAACTCACTATGGGGTGCAGGACAAATGATGTTTAATAAAATACTTGTCGTTTTTGACAATGATATTAAAATCTGTGATTATACTCATGCGGCACGTATATTATCCGAACACACTGACCCTGAAATAGATATACTTTTTAGTCGAGGCCCTCTTGATGTTCTTGACCATTCATCATCAAAATTTGCATACGGTAGCAAAATGGGTATCGATGCAACAAGAAAATATAAAGAAGAATTAAAAAACGAAAATTTTCAGAAAATTAAATATAAATATTGTAAAATAAATATAAATTATATTAAAAATAAATACCATGAAATAAAGGAAATTAATGACACGCTTATCAAAAATAAAATATCTTTTATATTTATTTCAATTCAAAAAAATAAAAAATATCATGTAAAACTTCTATCCGAACAACTCCTAAAAGAAACAGGATTCAACAAAATAAAATTTATTATTTTTGTAGATTATCCTGTTAATGTTTTTGATATTGAACAAACTACATGGATATTTACAAATAATATGGAACCACTACGAGACTGTTATATATTTCCTGCAAAAAATAATAATTCAATTTCGCAAGCTGTAATAGACGGAACACGAAAAAGAACTGATATTGATAATTTTAAAAGAGATTGGCCAGATATTGTAACTGGCGATGAAGATACAATAAAACTTGTAGATAGAAAATGGAAACAATATAAGATTGGAGAATTTATAGAATCACCATCGAACAAATATAAACAACTTGTACTGAGCGATAAAGCAGTTGTAGAAAATAATTTTGAAATATAAATTGGTAAAATAACAAACAATATTTGCAATAAAAAATATTTTATTTTATTTTATTTCTTAAATTTGCAAAATTACATATTTATATGTAATTGTTGATAGTAATAAAAAAAGGAATCGAAATTTATAGAATTATGAAAAAATATCAAACAAAAATAATTATAATATTATGTTTTCTATTTGTTTCGATAAATGTTTCAGGACAAGGATTTGAAAATTTTTTTCGTAGTAGAAATATAATTGATAGCAACAGATATAATATTAATATAAAAAGTACAAATTTTTTCAAGAATAATGAATTTTTTGGTGATTTTATTGCTGGTTATACATTGCCCGGTTACGGAATAAAACCTAAATTTGTGTTTTTACCGTATAATAATATTAAATTAAAGGCTGGTTTTTATGCTCTAAAATATTTTGGTACAAAGAAGTTTAGTGAAATTAAACCAGTTTTTTCTATTGAATATTCTCCAAGTAAAAATATTAAAATAATTTTTGGTGAAATATATGCAACAACAAACCACGAATTACCAGACCAAGTTTTTGATTACGAAAATTTTTTGACTAATAATATAGAAAATGGTATGCAAATTCTGTTAGATAATAAAATGTTAAAAGCTGATTTTTGGGTAAATTGGAAACAATTTATTATTCAAAATTCAACATATCCAGAAATTGTTGAAGGAGGAGTTTCAAGCAAATTAATACTTTTTAAACAAACAGAACAACAAAATTTATCATTAGAACTGTCTGGAATTGCATGTCATACAGGTGGACAAATCGATACAAGCGATGTTCCAGTTGAGACTCTTGCAAATATAATCTCTGGAATTAAATATAATAATAGTGTTAAAAAAAAATTATTAAAAAATATCTGTCTTTCTGTTAATTATATTATTGCAGCCGATTTGTCGCCCGAAAAAAGATTGCATTATTCAAATGGATATGGAATATTATCTGGAATAGAATTAAATTCAGATAGTTATGATTTTAAAATTATGTACTGGACAGCAAGAAATTTTTTTTCAAAATCTGGAAATCCTATTTTTCAATCTATTTCACACAGATACGCTGATTATTACGAAGATAAACGCTCATTAATTGTTGGAAATTTTTTTTATCAAAAGAAAATCTACAAGGAATTTAAAATCGGGCTAGGTTGTGATATGTTTTACGATACGAGAAATAAAATTTTTGAATATTCATTTGGTTTTTATATGAATGCTGATTTTAACTTTTTTTAGTTTATTTGTCGTTTAATTTTTATATATTTATTTCCAATAATATCAATATTTTTTTTAATTTAAACATTTAAATATTTTCAATAATATATGAATAAAAAGAAAATTCTAATAACTGGTGGAGCTGGTTTTATAGGTTCACATTTAGTAAAATATTTTGTAAACAAATATCCAGACTATAAAATTATTAATCTTGATAACTTAACTTATGCTGGGAATCTTGATAATTTGAAAGATATTATTTCAAAACCCAACTACGAATTTATTAAAGGTGATATAACTTTGTCTGCATTTATTAATACACTTTTTGAAAGATATAAATTTGATGGTGTAATTCATCTTGCCGCCGAGTCGCATGTTGACCGTTCTATAAGTAATCCCGATGAATTTATTGAAACTAATATAATAGGAACTCTAAATTTATTGAACGCCTCAAGAGAATGTTGGAATGATGATTTTTCGGATAAATTATTTTATCAAATTTCAACAGATGAGGTTTATGGTTCACTTGGCATCGATGGTCTTTTTACGGAAGAAACAGCATACGACCCACGTAGTCCTTATTCTGCTTCAAAAGCAAGCGCCGACCATCTTGTGAGAGCTTATTGGCATACATATAAACTTCCTATTGTTATTTCAAATTGTTCAAATAATTATGGGCCGAATCAATTTCCAGAGAAGCTAATTCCTCTTGCAATAAACAATATTAAAAATAATAAAAATATTCCAATTTATGGTAAAGGTGAGAATATAAGAGATTGGTTGTATGTAAAAGACCATGTCTCTGCGATTGACCTTGTCTTTCATAAAGGCAAAAAAGGTGAAACATATAATATCGGCGGGAACAATGAATTGACAAATATAGAACTTATTTACAAATTGTGCAAAGTAATGGACAATAGACTTGGACGTGCTGATGGCGAATCTGCAAAACTTATAACTTTTGTCAAAGACCGAGCTGGACATGATTTGCGATATGCAATTGATTCGTCGAAGATTAAAAGAGAACTCGGCTGGAGTCCTTCTTTACAATTTGAAAAAGGTATAGAACTAACAGTCGATTGGTATCTTCAGAATGAGAAATGGATTAAGAATATTATAAATAGAAAATATGAAAAATATTATGATAAACAATACAATATCAGGTAAAATTGATTAACACCATGATAAAAACAATAGTTGGAATATTCCCAATTTTTAAGAGATTAAAATGCTCTTAATTCAAAAGGAAGGTACGATATGCTTTTTAGTTCTTCGCCTCTTTCTTCCATGACTTCGTCATCTTCGCCGTATTCCCATATAATTTTAACTTTATTGCTTGTTTCTTGGATTTTTTCAAGTTCGACTATTGTTTTTATTAACATCCTTGCTGTTGAGGAATTATAATAATCCAGTCTAAGACAAAATTCTGTTTCAGGATTAGGGTTTTTAACATATTCCGAGACCCAACTAATAATTGGTTTAAAAAATTTATTTCCGTCTTCGGGTAGTACTCTTCCGAATATATTGAATATATTATTTTTTGCATCAAGTATAACACCTGGCAAATCGTCAGTCTGTTTTATATATAATTTTTCAAACATCATTAATAGTCAAGTTTAAATGATTTAATTTCAAATGGAATATTTAAGTTATCTTTAAAATCTTCGCCGTTTTCTTTTGTTAGTTCGTCTGTTTCTTCGTACATCCATACTGCTGATACTTCATCTCCGTCAAGGTGCATTTCTTCTAATATTGACAGTATATTTAAAATTTTACGGATAGTTGAGGAATTATAATATTTAAAATTAAGTACTAGTTTTGTTTTCTTATTAGGTTCTAAAGCATACATTTCGAGATAATCAATCAGTTTTCCGTAAAATTCAGTTGCATTTTCAGGCAACGATTTCCCGAAGATTTCAAATCTATCATTCTCTGGGTCAAATATAACTCCGGGCGTATCTTCTGTTTGTTCGAGTATTAATTTTGTTGTCATAATAATAAAAAAACAAAATATTTGTAAAATATTTTTAATTATTTAGGTCTTAATCAATCCAACCCAAGTATTTTTTTATGTATTCTCTGCTTTTATTTGTTCGTACAATAATCTCTCCAATCGGTTTTTTATTTATAAAATAAAGACGCATAATCTGATTGTTACGTTTGATTAAAAGTTTTTTATACTATCGAGCATGTTTATCAAGTTCTGCAAGATAAAATATATCCTCATACAATGCTTTAATTTTTATTTTGAAACCTTTTACAATATGACTCTTTATTGTATCTTCGATTTTATAAAAAATTGGACTTTTGTATTTGCCATTGTGTAGAATAAATTGTTCTACTGTTTTTTTAAAAGGTTCGATTATCCAGTATTCGCTAACACCATGTTGTTGATATACCTTGTATTTTATATTGCGGTCGTAATTGCGAGTACCTTTCGAAGCTATCTTAACTATAAAATCTGGAATTACATTATACAAAGATGTAGTATTATTTATAAATTTAGCTTTCTTTGGTAAAAAAAATACAGCATCAGATTTAAAATTATTAACAGCAAATTCAAAATTTATTAAAGCATTTCCAGAGACAAGATGTCCAAGATTATTTCTTATTACATAAGAATTTAACATCAATGTCAGTTTTAAATTTATAGAACCATGAAGGTCAGTAACAGGCGAGTGTAACACCAACTTACCGTCTATCCATTCGTACTTTGTGCGTTCAGATGTTTCATCAAGAAACTCTTGATATTCTTTTGAAATTTCAATTTCAGGTATATTTTGCTTTATAACCGTCTCTGATTTCATAATTTTACATAATCAATTTTGTTTACATATTTAATTTTTAGAAATCAATATCATCTGATGGATATTCACGTAGTTCGAAATTTAATTTTGATATAATTTTTATTTCTTCACCTCTTTCTTCGGACATTTCATCTCCTTCTTCGTACAGCCATATTATAGTTATTCTATTTTTTGTTTTTTGAATATTTTCTAACAAGATTATTAATTTCATAATTTGTCTTGCAGATGATGAATTGAAATATTCTAGATCAAAATAGAATTCAGTTTCAGGATTTGGATTTTTAATATATTCGTCTAACCATTCATAAATCATCATATAAAATTTATTTGGGTCTTCGAGAATAGAACGTCCTGATATCCTGAAATAGTTTTTCTGTTTGTCCAGATTAACTTCAGGATTGTTTCTTGTTTTTGATATAAATAATGGTTCTAACATGATTAAAATTTAATAGTTAAAGAAAAAAATGAATATTTATCATCAATTTGATTAAAACAATAACTTATTTTTTTGTCAGTCTCTCTTGCAAGGTCAATCAATCCAAGCCCTGCGCTATTTGTTTCAGTATCTCTACCTTCACGTAAATATTTCCTATAAAGCACATTAAGTTCTTCGCGTGAGAGAGAGTTTACTTGTTCTAATTGCATTTTTAAGTTTTCTATTTTTTTGTTTTCTATATAATTTCCTGTTCCAATATTAAATCGTCCTCCTTTCACACCGATTAAAAAAATACCTTCCCTATCGCCGTCTATTGGATATGAATGTTTACTTATATTTTGAAGTATTTCAACAATAAAATGATAAACTTTTTTTTGTATTCTTAGTTTCATGCTGTACATGTTATCTTCTACCATTTTAAGTACTGGTCCTACTGCATCTTGCGAAAAACTTCCTTTGTGCATCATCAGGATACTTTCTTTACCGACAAGTTTTTGAATTTTTTTTGCCTCATCCAAAGGGACTTTTTCTTCTATTGATTCATAATTTGGGTTTGTGAGTTGAATTTGCATAAAAAACATTGACTTCTTGTCATCAATTTTCACAAAATCAAAAGGCAATTTACCTCTCGTTTTTCTTACCATTTCAATAAATCCTAATCCTGCACCGCCTTTTTTTGTCATTTTTCTGTTTGTGAGGATTTCTCTATAAAATTTATTTAGTTCTCTTTTTCCTAATGTATTAACTTTTTCAAGTTTGCTTCTTACAACATCAATTTTATCATTATCAATTAGATTTGCAGATATAATATAAAATGTCGAGCCTATATTCCTTGTCATAAAAAAATCAGAATTTGGAGATGGCTCAATAATTTTCGATTTACTATCTGCGTATCGCGCAATATTCTGAAAACTTTCTATCATCAAAAAAGAAAGTTTATTTCTCAGTCTAGAATGCTCTTCGTCCATGCTATTTTTTATCAAATCAGTTGCCATTGCAAGTACACTATTGTTAAAACTTCCTCGATATGTAAAACTTAAATAGTCTTTCTTCAGCAAAGTAAAAAAATCATAAATTGTTTTTGTTGTCATTGTTTTTATATTTTAAATCAAAGTGTAAATTTATTATTTTGTTGTTAATTATAAAATTTTTTTTGAAAATTTATTACACTATATACATACATATACAGCTAATATACAAATATACAGTGTTTTAAGTATTAGAATAAAAATGATTATGAAGTTGTAAGTTAGACAAACTTACTACTTTTTTTTAAAATACCATAACATTTTTTCTATTTTTTATGTAAAAGAACTACATTCTCGGTATGATGTGTATGCGGAAACATATCAACTGGCTTTGTTCTTAGAAGTTCATATTTTTCATTCATTAGTTGTATATCTCTTGCCTGTGTCGCAGGATTACAACTTACATATACTATTTTTTCAGGTTCTGTTTCCAGTATAATATTTACAACATTTTTATGCATTCCTGCTCTTGGCGGGTCGAGAATAATTACATCTGGTTTTCCTGTTTTTGTTATAAATTTTTTGTTAAGAATATCTTTCATCATTCCAGCATAGAACTCTGTATTATTTATTTTGTTTAATTTTGAGTTTATTTTTGCATCATTTATTGCTTCTGATACATATTCAATTCCAATAATTTTTTTTGCATTACTTGCCAAGAAATTTGCAATAGTTCCTGTTCCGGTATATAAATCATAAACAATTTCTTTGCCAGTGAGTCCAGCAAATTCTCTAACAATTTTGTACAAATTATAAGCTTGTTTTGAATTTGTCTGATAAAATGATTTAGCACCGACTTTAAATTTCAGCTCTTCCATTGTTTCCATTATATGGTCTTTACCCTTAAAAAGTTCTATTTTTAGGTCTGTTATAGTATCATTTTTTTTAGGATTTATTACATACATTAAAGAACTTATCTCTGGAAATTCTTTTGATAATTTTTCGAGCAATTTTAATATTTTTTCTGTATCTTTCTTAAAAAACGAAACGATAACCATAATATCTCCTGTTGTTGCTGTTCTGATGATTAAATTTCTCAACAGTCCTGTTTGTTTTCTTAGATTAAAGAACTCATATTTATTTTTATTTGCAAAATCTTTTATCCATAATCTTATTTTGTTTGATGATTCTGTTTGTAGCCAACATTTTTTTATATCAATCACTTTATCAAATCGTCCGGGTATATGAAAACCTAATGCGTTTCGATTTTTAATTTCATTATTTGTATTAATATCTGCATCTGTAAGCCAGCGACTGTCCGAGAAAGTATATTCAAGTTTATTTCTATAAAATGTTGTTTCTGGTGCGGGCAATATTGTTTCGAGTTCTTCGAAATCAATTTTTCCAATTCTTTTAAGTGTTTCTTTAATTTGTTTTTGTTTATAAAACAATTGGTCTTCGTAGCTAATACTTTGTCGTGTACAACCTCCGCAAGTTCCGAAATGTTCACAAAAAGGTTCGATTCTTTTTTCTGAATATTTATGAAAATTCACTGGATATCCTTCTCTATAATTTCTTTTTTTTTTATTAATCTGAACATCAACAATATCGCCAGGTACAACTTTATTTACAAATATAGTCATTTCGCTTGTTTCTTTCTTTCCGTCAACAAAAATTTCTGTTTTTACTTTTGCTACTGCTTTACCTTCTATCGCAAGGTCAATAATTTCAACATTTTTGTATGCTGGATATCTTTTTTTTTTTCTTCTTCCCATTATAAATTTTATTTTTTTGTTAGTAATCATTAAATAATAAATTAGTATTCTGTATAAATTAGTTTTTGCTTCTTACAGTTTTACAAAAGTTACTAATAATATGGCACACATCAAAATATTTAAGTGCTGAAAATCAAGGAATTACTATTTTGAAAAATAGATAACAAAAACTAACAACTAACCACTAACAACTAACCACTAAAAACTATATAAGAATCTTAAATTATTTTTTGATATTACTTATCCTATTACATTAAATTTTTTATCCAAAGTAAAATACTCAACAACTTTTAAATTGTGTAGTTCGTGATATTCTTTATTTTCATTAATTCCTTTTGTATTTGTCATTATACAGTTTGTATCGAAATTACAAAATTTATCAAAAACAACATTATTTTCTTTTTTTGTTCCGAGTCCGAGGTCTTTTATCATCGTAACAAAATAAGAGAATGAATTATAACTAAGTTTTTTACCTAAGTTAGTAAATTTTGCATCGTAAATCATAAAAATATCTTTATACGTAGGTGTTTCCGATGCGTTTCCGTATTGGAATGAAATATCTGGCGCTCTGTTTGTTTTGTATGCTGTTTCGATTTTTGTTCCTGCACAAAGTTGAAATACATTAAAATTATTTTCTATTAAGAAATAAGGTTTTCCAGCTTTTTTTGCTGGTTTTTTAGGGAAATAATTTCCAGTATCGCTTCCAACAACAAATTTAACATTGTTATTAACTCTCAAATCGTTAATTATTCTTATATAACATTTAAACTCATATATAAAATCTGGCTTTTGTCCATGCGTATTGCTTGTTTCAACTTCGGAGATTAATTCTTTGCTGTTGTGCCATCTTGTTGCTTTGCTCAAATAATGAGAATATTTGTTTATTTTATCTAATATATCAATCATCATAAATAAAGAGGTAATGGTTTCCTTTTGAATAATTTATTAAATCTATTTTCAATTTCTTTATTTTCTTTAATTGCTTTTTTTATTTCATTTATAATTTCGTTGTTAGCATCTATATCAAATAGTTCTCTAAAAATTCTTGCCTGCTCATCAATACTGTCATATACAATTTTTCCTTCTTTGTTTTTTCCATAAAAACCTATATCTGAAACAGGGATAATATCTGATAGTTTTTTTTTTATTAGTTTATCTGTTTCAATTAATATTCGTCCTTTTGATAATATTTTGTTATCCAAATATTTGTGCAAAAAATCAAGCAATTTAATATATTCTACGTTTATGAGTTCGTCTTTTTTAAATTCCTGTATTGCCAACAATTTGAATTCCAATTTATAAGGATGTGGCAGAGAGTTTACAATTTTCCCAAAAGCTGTTCTTGATATATATATTAGTCCTTTTACTATTGTTTCGTAATCGTTTTTATTTACCGTTGTTAGCTGATGTTTAAAATGATTTTGAGGTTTGATATAAGAATTTATTCTTAAAAGGCTGTAAGATAGGTCTGTTATGGAATTTGTTTTTGTTAATTTGTTTGTTATTTCGCCAGAGACGGTGAAGCTATTTTTTGGTTTTAAATCTTTTTCGGAATGTCTGTGAGGTATTTGACCGTTTTTTGCTACGGCATCAATTTTTCCATATGATTGAAATTTAGCTTCGTTCATATCAAAAAAAACAAAACCATCGCCATGCCGTACAGATAATTTATCTCTCAAAGTTTCTATTTTTACAGAAAAAGAAGAACTTTTGCTTAGAGATTTATTTTCCTGTGAATAGCTTGGTTTTGTTTGGGTTTTATTAATAATCCAATAGTTCATTATATAGTTAAGTTTTGTTACATGTTAAATAATATTTTTTAAATGTTAAATAAGTACGAATTTACATACAATGCAAATATTTATCTACTAATTTTCGTACTAATTTTTTGTTTCCTACGATTTGTTTTTTCATATCTTTATCGTTGTATCCTTTCAGTTTTTCAATAAAATTATCAATTGTTCCTTTTGGGAATACTCCATTTTTTTCGTAAAAATTACGTTCTTTTTCGAGGTCTTCTGCCGATTCGAAACATGATGTAGGCAATGCCTCAAGCGTATTAAAAAGTTCTTTATTTTTTTTGTCAAAAATATTTACGTTTACATAAAGGTTCTCAGCTTTTTCCAAAGCTTTTTCGGATTCTAAACCACTATTTGCAGCAAGTATCATTCCTGCAAGAAGATGATACAAATCAGCAGAACCATCTGGAACACGAAATTCAACTGTTTGTTTACCAGGTATATAAGGAACTTCTCCTCGTTCCTGAGGATTTGCATTTTTTATCATATTAGTTTTTGCTATCCAACCTAATGGAACTCTAACTAATACAGAACGATTACTGTCTCCCCAACAAATCATTGTCGGTGCTTCCTGATGCGGGACTAATCTTAAAAATGAAGTTGGAATTGTATTTCCGAAAGCCGTTAGCGACTTTGCTTTGTCAAGTAAACCAGCTATCGCTTTTTTTGCGACATCACTGAGTCCGTCTTCATTTGCCATCAGATTTTTACCAGCTTTATCAATCTGAAAATGAATGTGCATACCGCTGCCAGCTTTTCCTATTGAAATTTTAGGAGCAAAGCTTATTGTTACTCCATATTTTTTACCAAGCATTCTTAGTATCCATTTCGATATAATTAATTGGTCTACAGCATTTTCAACTTCTACGGGCATAAATTCTATTTCATGTTGCTCGTACATTTTATTTTTTGTACTGAAATTACCAACTTCAGAGTGTCCATATTTTATTTTACCTCCGCAGTGTGCAATAATTTGCATAGCTTCTGTTCTCAGGCTTTCTCTATTTGTAAACGGTTCTGATGTATGATATCCTTTTTGGTCTTTTGCTGGATATAAGTCCTGTTTTTCACTAATAATATAATACTCAAGCTCTCCCATAGCTTTGAAAACACATCCAGTTGTTTTTTTGAATTGCTTATGTGCTTTTCGCAAAATATATTCTGGTGCACTCTCAAGCGGATTACCATTTTTCTCGTAAAAAGAACAAAGAATATCCAAAGTAGGAAAATCAGAAAAAGGATTTACGAATGCCGTACTGAAACGTGGGATTACATATAAATCGCTTGAATCGGCATCAATATAAGAAAAAAGACTCGACCCGTCAACACGTTCTCCTGTAGATAATATAGACTCAAGATAGTTCTTTCCTGTTATAACAAAATTTAATGTCTTTAGTTTTCCGTCTTCGCCTACATATCTGAAATTAAGCATTTCAATATTATTATCATCAATAAATTTAATTATATCATACTTCGTAAATTCGTAAGCTGGTTTTTTTAGATGTTTTACCAACTTGTTTGGGTTCATTAAAATTTCAAGTTCTCGCATTTTGTTTAGTTTTGTATTTTTAATATGAATTATAATTAATATCTTTGAAATAATTTTTATTCCTGGCTCCTGATGTAGGAATTTTAAAAATATATTTTTTATGTTTTTTATTTGTAAGTTTATCTTTTCTTATCCAAGGGTTAAAATATTTCAATATTTTATAATTAGTATCGAAAGAATTTGCAAGTAATACCATACTTGAAATAGCTGTATCTATTTCTGTATTATATGTTTGTATTTCTGGATATAGGTCTTTTTTTTTGAATCGGAAGCCGTAGTTTTGCGGATTACTCAAAATAAGTTTTAACGCTACAATCCTGTAAACATATCTTCCTGTTTCTTTATTTAACAGTAAATCGAAATAACTTTCTGAACCTTGTTTTTTAATTTGTTTGCTCAGTCTTCCTTGTCCTACATTATATGCTGCTGCTGAGGATGTCCATTTTTTATATTTTTTGTACAATCTTTTTAGATAAATGCAAGCTGCTTTGGTTGATTTTTCGATGTTATAACGTTCGTCAACTTCTTCATTTATTTCTAAATTATATTCTTTTGCTGTACCTTTCATAAATTGCCATACTCCTCTCGCTCCTGCTGGCGATACAGCATTTGTCAAACCACTCTCGGCAACGGCAAGATATTTAAAATCATCTGGAAGCCCGTTTTCTTTCAAAATTTTTTCTATTAACGGAAAATATCTATTTGCTCGTTTTATATACAAAAAACATTCAGAATGCCAATAAGCTACTTTAAGTATTTCTCTGTCCAATGATTCTCTAACATCAAAGTTATCAATAGGAATTCGTTCTCCTGCAAAATCAACATTTTCAGGCATAGGAAAAGCATAAATATTGTAATTATTATTTATTGTATCTTGATAAGTTTTGGTTTTTAAATTTGACTTCGAAAAAACAAAAAGACTTAAAATTCCTAAAATTGTAAGAAAAAAAAGAAATCCGAAAAATATATTTCTAAAAATTTTATTAGTTGAATTTTGTAGTAAAATTTGCATATTTTATTATTAGAGTTTTTACTTAGTAATGGTAAAAAAATAACTTCATGATTTGTTTTTTGTAAAATACTTATTATCAGGTGTAAACCAATTCGTAATTTATAATTACGTAATTTACTTAGTACTTTTATTTGTTGATAATATTTTGTTTTAAAAACAAAATTATGTTTTTTTACAATTCTTATAAAGAATGCAAAAATAAATAAAAATAAACAAACAAACAAAATTATTCGTCTGATATTTATAATTTTAACATTTTTTGCTATAATTCTAATTTGTATCTAAATATCTATATTTTAAATTGTTATATTAAGGTTAACAAGTCTAATATAGAAAAATCCATAATTAGATGAATAATATTTTGGTGGTGTTTTAAAAAATATGGTTTTTAAACATTTAGAAATAAAAGAATAAAATTGTATTTTTGGTTTTATAGAACTAAAAATGACACTCAAATGTCTTTGTTGTTCGAGGGCAAAATTATTTAGGTTTTAAGTTGTCTAAATCTGCAATATCTTGTGGACGACCTGATGCTTTTTTATTTTTTCTTAGATTCTCTAAATCAATAAAATTAATCAGCAAATTGTCAATTTTAATTTCCAATTTACTTTTATAACATTCTTCAAATTCAATTCCATCACAAGATGTTACGAGATCTATTCTGTTTGGCGGATAACCTAATTGAACAAATTCATTGTATTTAAGAAAGTAGGCTTTATGTAATCCAACATTACCAAATCCAAATTCTTTTAATGAATTCATCACATTTTCAGCATTTTCATTTGATACCAAAAGCCATATATCTAACTTTGTATATCTTGGATATCCGTGAAAGCCAACTGCATAACCACCAATTATAAGATATTTTACATTATTATCGTTTAACAATTGTATAAACTCTTTGAAATCCTTGTTTATTACCATATTTCCAAGTATTAAATTCTTGTCTTATTAGTTCAATTGTTTCTAACCTTTTTATATAAGATTGTGTTTGCCAAAATAAAAAATCATTTCCTTGTTCTTTTATTTTTCCTTTACGAACATATGACTTGTCTATTTTGGAATTATAAATAATTGCTTTCATATTTTCGTTATTTTATATGGTGTTCGCAAGTGCATATTTAACAAATCATCTTCCTTGTATTTTTTTTCGTCCCAAATTTTGTCGGCTTCGGTAGTAACTTTTTCGGCAAAATATTTGGCAATAAGTAATCTAATATCTTTTAAATATTCATCAGGGATATTATTTACATAAAGTTTTAATAACTCTGTTTGTAAGTTTGACAAAGGTTTTTTTAAAACTTCGTGGGTTTGAGGATGTCGTAAATTAAAAAATAACCCTGTTCTTCTACCCTCAATATCTGTTATGTATTGGATTGATTCCATTTTTATTTGTTTTTTTACTGCTACTGCGAGGTGTTTTCACAGACCTTTATGAATTAAAAAAAAATAGGTGCAGTGAAAAACACAGCACAGGCGCAGGTTTATAACTATTGCCGTAAAATTATTAAAAATAAAATAATTTCAGAATGAAACTACATTCTATAAAAAAATATAACAATGAATAACACAGGCAAAATATAAAGCCAATAATACCATTTTTCAAGATAAAATTTCAATGTTTGTTTATTCTTTTTTCTGAGATATTTATGTCCTAAAAAAACGATGAAATTTATCATGACAATTTTTACAAAGGTAAACAGTATCTCCTTCTCCAAAAATTCCTTTTGGCAATATATGATGTTTATCGCAATAATGAAGTTCTTTACATTTATCACATATCCTTAATTCGCTCATATCTGACTAATTTGAATGTAAGAAATAGATTATTTGTATTTTCGTAAACATAATCCGAATTAAAATGAAAAATATCGGGTGAAAGTCCACATAAAAATGAAAAAATTTCTGGTTTATTATCAATACCTTTTATTAATTCAAATATAATTTTATTGCTATTTCCTTTTGTAAATTTACATGTTACAGAAAGTGCAACGCCAGATGTCCAACCACATTTCGTTTCACATTTTTCAACAGTTATTTTATTTAAAATATCATAAAAAGACCGAGTAGCTTTTTTATTAATTTCTTGTGATATTATTTTGACTAAAATATTTTGAATTTCGGTTTGAAAATCAACTTGTAAATTTGTTGGAGATTGTTTTAATTGTGTTTCCATAATATATTAAATTGGTATTTTTTAGGATAAACGCATCAAAATATTTAAGTGCTGAAAATCAAGCTATTACTAATTCAAATTGTTTCATTTTTTCGCCTAATTTACTTCTGTTGATTTTCATATTTTTGTTAAAAAAAGCATTATTTATTTCTTTAATTTCTGAAAGTAATTCTTGTAGTTTGTATTGAAATTGCATTTCATCTTTCATTAATGGATGTGCAAAAACAAAGGCATTATAGTTTTTATAATTTGGGTCAACACCATTCCATTCTTCTATATACATTTGAATCGCATTAAATGGGAGTGTTGCCAAAGATGAAATTATCTCCTTATCTTTTTCTTTGAGCGCTTCAAATGTTTCAAGTAGTATCACGCAGAAATCAAGTGTTGCTGTTGATAAAATTGAACCAAATTCTTCCATGTCTGGAGTATTTTGGTTTAATTCTTCAATTATTTGCAATTCATTTTTAGTTATTTCCCGATTTTCTAAGGCAATATTTTTTATCATTTCAATTGTTTTTTGAAAAACTTATGGTCTACCCCACTTTTCAATTTCTGAAAATGTCTTATAGATTGGAAATAACCTTTCTGCAAGGAAATAAATAAATGCTAATTGATGGTTTAAAGACAATTTTTGAATTGGTTTTTCAAATTTTAATTCTAATTCTTTTGTGCTCATATTTACTGACATTTTTTAATGCCATTCTTTACTTTTTAATGATTACAAATTTATGAAAAAGTAATAAGTTGTGCTTCAAGCAATTTATTAATATCACTTTTTTGAATTTCATTCCTGACAATTTCAGTAAAATAATCAAGAATGATTTATTTTTGATGCGTTTGTCCTATTAAGCGATAGTCAATTATCAATTAATTATAACCAAGTTTTTTGAGAACTTCGCTACTGAGGTCATATTTATTATCAGTATATATCATCGACATTCCACTTGATTTGTCAAGAATAAAACCGTAATTTCCTTCTGTTGCCATTTCTTTGATTGCATTAAAAACCTCGTCTTGTATCGGTTTGACGAGTTCTTTACGCTTATTGTAAAGTTCTCCTTCGTTTCCGAAATATTTATTTTTAAGATTATTAGCTTCTTTTTCCAAATTAATAATCTCTGTTTGACGTTGTTTTTTCATCTCTGCTGACAGCAACACATGTTCTGCTTGATATTCTTTATACTTATTCTCTACTTCCGAAAATTTAGATTCTATTTCCTTCTGCCATCCTTTTGAAAGTTCATCTAATTTATCTTGTGCGTTTTCGTAAGCAGGTATTTTACTCAAAATATATTCTGTATCAACATAAGCTAATTTTTGTGAAAAACCGTAAGTTATACTGAATAAAATAAGAACAAAAATAATTGATATTTTCTTCATTATTAAAATATTTAAAATAATTAATTTATAATTTATGTTAGTTTGTTATTGTCGTAAATTGGAAATATTATTAAAGAAAATGTCCTAAAACTGTTGTCCCATAGTAAAATGGAACTGGCTTCCGCTAATGTCTGCTGCACCTGGCAGTTTATCAAATCCGTATCCCCAATCAAAACCAAGCATTCCAAGCATTGGTAAAAATATTCTAACACCTACTCCTCCTGTTCTATACATATCAAAAGGATTGAATTTATCAAACTCGTACCACGATTTTCCTGCTTCTGCAAATAATAAACCATATATTGTAGCTGTCTGACTTAATACTGCTGGATATCTTATTTCCATTGTATATTTTGTATAAATATTACCTCCCTCCGATGGTGTTATCGAACCGTTTGTATAGCCTCGCAATCCGATAATATCTGTTCCGTATGTGTAATATCCCATTCCGTCTCCGCCGACGCTGTATCCTCCAAGCGGTGAATATCCAACATCTTCATTATAAAAAGATAATATTCCAGTTTCCATTTTTGTGCTCAGAACGAGGTCGCCAACTAGCTGACTAAACCATGATGCTTTGAATGTCCATTTATGATATTCAATCCATTTATATTTTTCTTCAAGGTTTGTTGTGGAATAATTTTTATTATTTAACAACGAATAAGGCGGTGTTAATTCAACTCCAATTGAAAACAAAGAACCGTTTCTTGAATAAAGAGGATTATCAACTGAATTACGACCGAAGATAGCTTTCATTGTAAGATTATTAAATTCACCAGATGAGATTTTGTTACTTATTAAATATCCGTAATTATTCAATATATACAATCTGTAACCCAATTCAAAATAAGAAGTAAAATAATCATCAGGCCATTTTAATCTTCTACCAAAACCAAAAGCTGTTCCTATAATTTTTGCATTATCATCGTTTTCGCTACTTGTGAGATAGCTGTAACGAGACATTCTATTAAAATATAAAGAAACTGTTAATGAGTTTGGTTTTTTGCCACCGAGCCATGGTTCGACAAAAGATATACTATAATTTTGATAACCAGAACCGCTTGATTGCGCTCTTATACTTAGGCTTTGTCCGTCTCCTGTTGGCAGTGGTCTCCACGAACTTTTTTCAAAAATATTATGAACAGAGAAGTTATTAAACGAAAAACCAAGCGAACCAACAAATGTACCTCTGCCCCAGCCGCCAGATATTTCAACACGGTCATTTCCTCTTTCTACAAGCGAATATTCAATATCAACTGTTCCATTAGAACGGTTTGGTATCGGAACAGGAGCAATTTGTTCTGGGTCGAAATGCCCTAACTGAGCAAGTTCACGTACAGACCTGATAATATCACTTTTGCTAAACAACGCTCCCGGTCTTGTTCTTATTTCACGTCTTATAACATTGTCATTTGTTCTGTCGTTTCCTCTGATAATTATTTTGTTTATCCGCGCCTTATCGCCCTCGTAAAGCCTGAGTTCAATATCAACAGAATCGTTTTCTATTTTCATCTCAACTGGAGTAATATTGAAAAATAAATATCCGTTGTCCATATATAAATTTCCAACAGCATCTTCATCTATATTCAAACGATTTTGCAAATGTTCTTTATCATAAACATCTCCACGATTTATGCCAAGCATTTTTTGTAGGACTTCTGTTTTATATTTTTTATTTCCTATCCATTTAATATTTCTAAAAAAATATTGTTTCCCTTCGTCTATTTTAATGTAAACAATAACATTTTTTTTATCAAAATCATATACCGAGTCAACAGCAATTTTTGCATCTCTGTATCCTTCTTTATTATATTCGTATATCAGGTTTTTCTTATCGTCTTCGTATTTTGATTTAATATATTTTGATGGTTTGAACAGTCCCCACCATCTGCGTTCTTTTGTTTCTTTTATTTTACGGCTCTTAATTTTTCGTTTCTTAAATACTGTATTACCTTCAATAATAATTTCTTCGATTCTTGTTTTTTTAAATTTATTTATATATATATTCAAAAAAACAGCATTTTGAAAAGAAGTATCAATTTTTTTGTATGTTTTTACCATAACCTTTGAAAAGCCTTTTTCAGCATAATGGTTTTTTATTATATTGTTGGTTTTTTTTATTATATCATCTGTAATTTGTGTTCCTCTCTGTAAATCCAATTCTTCATAAATATCATCTTGTGCGGATTTTTTTATTCCAAAAAAATTAACCTTCGACAGTCGTGGACGTTCTTGCAAAAAAATGTCAAGTGTAATTTTATCTCCATCTATCTTCGTTACACTAATGTTCACATCTGAGAACATTTTTTGTTTCCACAATTTTTTAACGGCATCTGTAATTTCGCTTCCGGGTATGCTTATTTTCTGATTTACTGAAAGTTCCGATATGGATATTAATGTTCCAGCATTAAAAAATTTAATTCCAGAAACGGTTATTTTTTCAATTATATAATCTTTCGGATTTTCGTAGTCGATTTTAATTTGTGCAAAATTTACACCAAAAATACCAACAAATAGTAATAAAAATAGAACTTTTTTAAACATCAATATATAAGTTATAAGTTAGGTAAAAAAAATACAAATTAAGAATTAAGAATTAAGAAATACAAATTAAAATTCTTAATCTATATTAACTAAGTAAATTAGTAAAAAATAATTAACAAAAAATAATTGGTTATCTATTGAAAATCAACATATTATAAAATATACGGTTTTTATTTCATAATATTCAAATTTCTTTTGGAATG
Source organism: Bacteroidales bacterium (assembly GCA_029934515.1). Taxonomy (GTDB): domain Bacteria; phylum Bacteroidota; class Bacteroidia; order Bacteroidales; family JAADGE01; genus JAOZMB01. The sequence goes on along the minus strand of JAOZMB010000009.1, from coordinate 28,363 downwards.
TAAACAACAGATTACTATCCTATATTTCCAAATCGTCTGTTTCGTTGTTGATAATTGTAAATTGCTTCGTATAGGTTTTCTTTTTCAAAATCAGGCCACAGAACATTTGGAAAATAAAGCTCCGTATAAGCTATTTGCCACAACAAAAAATTACTAATCCTGTATTCGCCACTCGTTCTTATAAGCAATTCAGGGTCTGGATATTCAGAAGTAAAAAGATGTTCTGATATAATATTTTCATTAATATTTTCAGTTTCTAATTTACCTGATTTTACTTCTTCGGTAATTGATTTAACTGCTTCTATAATTTCTTGTCGAGAACCGTAATTTAGAGCTAATATTAATGTAAGTCCGGTATTATTTTTTGTCGAGTCTATTATCCCGTTTAGTGCTAATTTAACTTTTTTTGAAAGTTTTTTAATATCTCCAATAACTTCTAATTTGATATTATTTTCTGACAATTTTACTGTTTGTTTTTTTATTGTTTGCACCAGAAGAGACATTATAATATTTACTTCTGTTTGTGGACGTTTCCAGTTTTCTGTCGAGAATGCATATAAAGTTATATATTTTAAACCTATTTCTACTGCTGCTTCGATTGTTTTTTCCACTGCAACGGCTCCATTTTTATGTCCAAATGTTCGTTTATATCCTTGTTTTTTAGCCCAGCGTCCGTTTCCGTCCATGATTATTGCAATATGTTCTGGAATTTTTGTTCTATTTAATTTACTTTTGAAATCCATTTTTTATTATTAATTTTGTTTTTACTAATTTCGATTTTCAATTATTTATATGCCGAACACCTGTTATAATTACCAAGAAATTGCCAGCTTACAAAAAAACCAGCTGTAACATACCAGTCATTATTGTTAATACTTGTTATTTGTTTTAAACCAGCTGTGTTATCTTCTGGTTCTTCCAATAGGTCTAGATAATCTGTTGCCGTAGTTCTAAAAATCCATTCAAAACCTACCGTCATTCTTTTAAAAATAGAATATTTAATTCCCATTCCGATTGGTGCTGAGAATGTTACTGTTTTATCTGCTTTCGGTGTTATCAGTAATGCAATTCCACCTGTTACGTAAGGAGATAATTTATTTCTTTCGTGGTCGTAGGGTAAGAAATTAAATTCAGTATTTAAACTTATTTCATAAATATTATTTACAAAAGCATGTTTTCTTGTTTGTTGATATCCATTATTGAAATCTAAATCATCTCCGCTCAGTGTTGCCCTAATAGCATTTACTCTTACCGAATATCTGTCATTAATATTACTTCTGAACAGAAATCCAAATGCAGGTTGTATAGAATAAAACTGTGTTGAATGATTAATTTCGCCGAGATAATATGAAACGCCAGCCATTGCACCAAGTTCGTTGCTGGATTGTGCCGATATATTTATATAATAAAACAACAATATTATTATTATTAATTTTTTATTTTGCATAATTTTACTAAAATTTAATAACTATTTCAATTTAATTTGTTTGTGTTCTGTTCTTATATAACTCAATAATATTCTTTTTAATATAAGAATAGTTATTTATTTTTTTTGTAATATGCAATAAAAAAAATTCCAACTATAAAAGCAGGAATATCATTTGTATTAAAAATTAAAAATCGAAAAATATTTTATTCATTAAAGCCGAATATTTTCAGAAAAAAAAGTTCTCAAACCTTCGGCATAATGATTTTCTTTATTTTCGTCCTGATAATTTTTTTGGTATTCTACCCGATTTTATACTTTCTGAACGTAATCTTCTTCCAACTATTCTTTCTACCATGTTTCCTATTTTAATTACTCTGTCAATATCTATACCGGTTTCAATTTCCATTTCGTCCATCATTACTAACATATCTTCCATCGAAACCAGACCTGCAAGATTTGGGTCTTTGTAATAATAATCACCTGTTCCTGATACTGGAACTCCGCTGACAAAATTTGCTGGTTGTCCTCCGATTCCTCCCATTGTAGCTTCGTACCGCGTCATTCCCGCTTGCAAAGCAGCGAGAACATTTGCAAGTCCCCAGCCTCTTGTTGTATGGAAATGTACTATATGTTTTGCTGTATTTGGGAATTTATCCAAAAGCATAGAATAATATTTGAACACACGGTCTGGTGATGCTGAGCCGTCGTGGTCTGCGTGTTCGATATCATCTGCTCCGATGTCAAACCATCTTTTTGTAAAATCAATTGCTTTACTCATTTTTGTAGGTCCCTCAATTGGACATCCCCAAATTGTGCTGACTGTTCCATTTACTTTTATTCCTGCATCGTGAGCTTTTTTGATATATGTTTCGCACATTTTCCAATAATCATTAAGCGAGAGTCCTGAATTTTTTCTGTGATGCGATTCACTTGTGGAGACCATCATTAAAATCCTATCTGGACCATATCCTTCTTTTTTTGCCTCGATAGCTCGTTCTATAGCACGTTCTCGTATTGTAACAGCTGTAATTTCGATATTACTGATAAGATTTTTAACTTTTTTGCTTGCATGAATCATCTTCATCAACTCATCTGCATCTTTAAACTGCGGCATACCTTTCGGATTTCCAAAGTTTGTAACTTCTATTTTCTTAAAACCAGCAAGTATAAGCTGTTCGCTTACCCAAAGTTTTGCACTTGTTGGAATAAAAATTTCTTCGTGTTGAAAACCATCGCGAACTGTAATATCGCCTATTTCAACTTTTTTTGGATATTTCATATTATTGATTATTTTTATTTATATTACTAAAAAAAAGCTGTATAATTTACTTTAAAATCTTATTTTCACAATTTACTAATTATTTAATTAAAATATAATTTTTATATTCACCGATTCTATATCCACTAATTTTTTCAACAATTTTTTTAATTTTTTCTTTAAAAGAAAGTTTGTTTAATGAAATATCAAAATCGAAATTCCAATTTTTTGTTGAGATTCTTTTCTTCATTACGTCTGGATGTTTGTCCTTAAATATATCAAGCGAATCGATTATAGAATAATCAAACTTGTCAGCTTTTACAATATTTTGTTCAATCCATTTGTCATTATGCCACAATTTATTAAAATTTTCTTGTTTTTGTTGCATTGCGACTGGTTCTTTTACCCATCCGTAATGATAAATATTTGCATTTATTTGTTTGACAAATAATTTTTTGTTATTATCTTTTCTAAATCCCTGTGCGTCTCTGTAAGAATAAATATTTTTGTTGTTTCTTATGATACGAATTTCTTTTCTGTACCAATTTGAAGATGTACCGATGTAATTATAAGAACCATAGAAGTGTTTATAGTCAAACAACAAGCCATCAATATTTTTATTATTTAGATGTTGACGAGTACTTTTTTCTATATTTTTCAAATATTTTTCATGAACAATTTCATCAGCCTGTATATAAAAAGCCCAATCTGTATCATCTGAAATTGCTTTGAATGCCTTATCTGTTTCCAAGGCCAGTACTTCTCCACCGGTTCGCAAAGAATCGTTCCAAACAGTGTTTATAATTTTTATTTTATTACTATCAATACTTTTAATTAAATCAAGAGTTGAATCATCAGAATTTCCAACAGCAACAATAAATTCATCACAAATAGGCAAAATAGAATTAATAGATTCAATAATAGGATAATCATATTTTAAGACATTTCTTGCGATAGTAAAACCAGATATTTTCATAAAATTATGTGTTGTGAAAAATTTGCCAAAGTTCTATTAGATTCCAGATATTTTATAAAAATATATCTACAATTTAATTAACTTTGGCAAATTTTTATTTTTATTTTAGTTCTTTTACTCCTTGTCTTACAATATTAATTTTATTTTCAGTTGAATCAATAACAGTTGATGCTTTATTGTTTCCGTATCCTCCATCTATAACAATATCAACAAGGTTTTTATATTTATCGTGAATTAATGAAGGGTCTGTTGTGTATTCATTAATAACATCTTTTTTATGAACCGATGTTGTTAGAATCGGATTTCCTATTTCCTTTATTATTTCTCTTACGATATTATTGTCTGGTATTCTTACGCCGAGTTCTCTTTTTTTGTTCCTAAATAATTTCGGAATTTTATTATTTGCACGCAAAATAAATGTAAAAGGTCCTGGCAAATTTTTCTTCATCACTTTAAAAATATCATTTCCCATTGGTCTTGTATATTCAGATATTTCACTCAAATCACAGAATAGAAATGAAAAATCAGCGTTCTCTGGCTTCAAACCTTTAAGTTGAGCCACTCTTGCTATTGCTTTCTTACTAAAAATATCACAAGCTATTCCGTAAACAGAATCTGTTGGAATTATTACAACGCCATCATTTTTTAATATGTTGGCAATAGTTTTGATATTTTTTTCAGCTGGGTTTTCATTATAAATTTTTAATAACATAAGTAATTTATTAATTATTTAGTTTATAAAATTATTATTTATTTAATTTTCAATAATTGAAAATTTCATTGTCTTTCTTGTTATGTATTTTAGGTTGTTGTACTTTTATTTATTTCGCAAAGGTATAAATATTTTTTTCAAAACTATTTTTCAAGAAACAAATCATCAATTAATATATCCAATACTTCGGTAAATGTCATTTCTGTTTTCATAATCATCTGAGGAATAACACTTTCATTTGTCATTCCGGGTATTGTGTTTGCTTCGAGTAGCCAAAATTCTTTTTCTTTTAAAATAAAATCTATTCTAACTATACCTTTACAATTTAATGCGTCATAAATTTTTGTTGATATATCTCCGCATTTTGTTGTTAAATCATCTGATATTCGTGCAGGAATTATTTCAGTTACATATTCGCTGTTGTATTTAGCCAGAAAATCAAAAAATTCATTTTTACTTATAATTTCAACAAGAGGTAAAATATATATTTCTTTCTTTGTTTTAAATAATCCGCACTGTATTTCATCTCCTTTTATATATTGTTCAATAATTACTTCTTCTGATTCTTTGAAAGCCTTTTCTATTGCATATTTTATTTCTTTTCTATGTTTGACTTTTGTAATTCCGAAACTCGAACCACTCGCATTAGGTTTAACAAAACACGGCAAACCAGTTTTATTAATAATATTATCGACATCGTAAATTTTATTTTTACGAACAAGCACAGATTTGGCAACATTTATACCAATACCTATATTTTTCAGAAAGCTGTTGCAATAATATTTATTAAAAGTTAGAGCCGAACACAACACTCCGCAACCTACATAAGGAATATTAAGCATATCAAAATATCCTTGTAAAAGACCGTCTTCCCCAGGTGTGCCATGTATTAACGAAAAAACACAATCAAATTTTACTTCTATTCCGTTGTCTTCGAAAGTAAAATTTTTTTTATTTATCATCGTGCAACAATCGGAATAATTTGTCAATATCCATTCTATTCCTTTTATCTGAACCTCAAAAACATTATATTTATTTTTGTTAATATTTTCGGATACAACTTTGGCAGATTTTAGCGAAATAAAGAACTCAGATGAATTACCTCCAGCAAGAACAGCTACATTTTTTTTTGTGTAATCTCTCATTATTTTTGTTATTCAAATTAGAAACTTATATAGTAAATTACGAATTGGTTTACACATATTAATAAGTATTTTACAAAAAACAAAACAGAATTTATTTTTAAAACATTGTATAAAAGGTTTGTGTTACATTTTATTTAATTACAAATTTATATGTTTTAAAATTTCTGTTTTCTGTAATTTTAACAAAATAAATACCAGAAGGATAATTAGACATATCATAAACGAAATTGTTATTATCGTAATTATTTTTGTTTATGATTAATTTTCCAGTATAATCAAAAATTTCTATTTTGTTATTTGATTTTAAATTTGGAATTGAAATATTTAAAATATTTGTAACAGGATTTGGATAAATATTAACTTGTTCTTTTGATATTGAATTTATTGCATCAGGATTTCCTATTACTATATTTGAGTTCATACTTAATGAATTTTCGCTGCCTGGTTCTGGAAGCACTAATACAGCATAAAATAAATCGAAATTTTGAATAAGACAACTATGACAAATTTCAAAAGACAAAGATGATTTTACATCAAGGTCTGACGAAACATCGTCTTGCATAACGTTGTACAAAAATTTAATTGTATCGTTACCGGAACCAGCATAATAAGTTGCTCTTCTATCTTGTGTTCCTGTTTCCAAGAATATTTCGAAACTACCAATTACCCAAACTGGTTCATCAAAAACAACAGCTATTATTACCTGTTCGCCGGCAAAATAATTTCCGTCCTGCGAAATAGCCAAGACGCTTGTAATTATTGGCGATACTCCAAATTCAAAAGCTCCAATATCAACTACATCTTCTCGTGGATAACCTCTTTGGTCTGTATTTGGCACATTATCAGGGTCACCCGCATTAATCGCTGGACTCTCTGGACTCAACGGACATGTTTTTGTTAGACTACCGTTATTTGTTAGTGGAAGTAAATTTGCATCAAGAGGTTCTGATATTGTTCCAGCTTTGTCGTTGTTCTCGTTGTTCTCTATTCCTATGCAGCCTTCTGTTTTTCCAAGTAAATTGTTTCCGTTTGATACAACTTCTCCAAAAATATCAGTTGCTTCTTCCGATGTTGAATTACCAAGAAAATTACCTGAGACAATACTATTTTTCATTGTCATTGTACTTTGTTGTTCGTTAAATATTGCACCACCACTGCTTGTAATTTCTATTTCCGTTAAGCCAGTAGAATTTCTAGTAAATGTACAATTAATAATATTTGTTTCAGAGTTTGTTCCAGCGTATATTGCACCACCCGAACCAGCAAAAACGGAATCGCTTCCTCCTGTACTGTTCTCATAAAAAGTAGTATTTTCTATATTTGCTACTGATTCTTTTAGCCAAATAGCACCGCCAAATCCACCGTGTCCTTCACCTTTACTTCCATTAAGAGTAGTTTTTTTGCCTGTTCCAGTATTGTTATTATTTATTGTGCTGTTGCTTATATAAAGAGTTCCATTTTCAACCGCAATTCCTCCACCGTTTCCACCGTTTCCTCCATCATTAGTTTTTTTATTTACAAAACCGTTTCCAGTTCTGTTTCCGTAAATATTGCACGAATGCATCTCTAATGTTCCGCCGTTAATAAATATTCCAGCACCATTTCCTCCGTTTCCTGTTTGGTCTCCTTCTCCTGTTTCATTATCAAAGACATCACATTCTTCGAGTATAAGCGTTGCTTCTGGATTACTAATATAAATTCCTCCACCTGGTTCGCCACTCAAAATTCCATTTTCGTCAATTGTTTCTGTTTTGCCGTTTGAGAATGCAAATTCCTTAAATACGACAGTCATTTCTTCGTTACCACTAATCTCCAATATTCTAAAAACATCGCCTTTTCTTGATAATACTGTGTGGCATCCAAGTATTGTCAGGTTTTTATTATTTATTATTAGACTTCCCGATTCTAAACTAATTGATAATAATCCACATGCCAATGAAATTGTATCTCCCGATTCTGAATTATCTATTGCTTCTCTTAAACTTCCTGTTCCTGAATCTTCGCTGTTTGTAACGAGTATATTTTCTGAAAATGCCAATACCGAAAATATCGACATTAAAATTGTTAAAAATAAGTACTTCATAATGTTAAATTTAAATATTAAGTAAGTAATTTTTTTATATAACGTTTTTTCTTATGGTACTTCAATAACGTTAAGTATTTCTGAAATAATTTCTTCTGTTGTAATATTTTCTGCTTCTGCTTCGTATGTCAAACCTATTCTGTGTCTTAATACATCGTGGCAAACAGTTCTGATATCTTCTGGAAAGACGGCACCTCTTCCTTGTATAAAAGCGTATGCTTTTGCGGCAAGTGCAAGGTTAATACCAGCACGTGGTGAGCCGCCAAATGCTATCATATTTTTAAATTTACCGAGACCGTATTCATCAGGAAATCTGGTTGCAAAAACAATATCTACTATATATTTTTCAATTTTTTCGTCAATATATATTTCTCTTACAATGTTGCGTGCATTTATAATATCGGCAGTGTTTAGTATTGTACTTGCTTTGGGAAAAGACTTTGCGATATTTTGTCGAATAATTAATTGTTCCTCATGTTTTTTAGGATAATTAATAATAACTTTCAACATAAAACGGTCAATCTGAGCTTCTGGCAAAGGATAAGTACCTTCTTGTTCGATAGGATTTTGTGTTGCAAGCACAAGGAATGGTTTTTCCAAAAAGAATGTTTTAGTACCTATTGTTATTTGTCGTTCCTGCATAGCTTCCAGCAATGCACTTTGCACTTTTGCAGGAGAACGGTTTATTTCATCGGCAAGTATAAAGTTTGCAAAAATAGGTCCTTTTTTTACGGCAAATTCTTCATTTTTTATGCTGTATATCATCGTTCCTATCAAATCTGCTGGCAATAAATCTGGTGTAAACTGAATACGACAGAACTTAGCACTAATAATATTAGATAAAGTATTAATTGCCAAAGTTTTCGCCAGTCCGGGAACTCCTTCCAAAAGAATATGACCATCAGAAAGCAAACCTATCAATAGACTGTTTATAAGATGCTTCTGTCCAACTATTACTTTATTCATCTCCGATGTTATCGCCCCGACAAAAGAACTCTCTTTTCTTATTCTTTCATTAAGTTCTATAATGTTAATTTCAGTATTCATATTTTTGTGATTTTATGATTTATTATTCGTAATTTAATTAAATTTATAATTCTTCGCTTTTCCAGTTACTAATATTTTTTTGTTCTTTATCAAAACCAATTCCAAGAATAGTAATTCTTTTTTTTGATTTTAAATATTTTTCGGCGTAAGCCTTGTCTTTAATTTGTTTAATTGCTTTTTCAGCTGTTCCAACTTTAAATTCAATAATGTAAATACGTTCAGCTGTATGAAGTACGCAATCAATCCTGCCTTTATTTGTCAATATTTCTGATTCAATATGGTAACCAATTAATTTTATTATCATATAAAAAATAGAATGGAAATACTTTTCTTTTTTATCAATATTTGGATAAGTAAGGTTTGAGAATATATCTTTTATACAAGACATAAATTCTTTGATATCTTCGTCTTCCAAAGCATCAATAATATCAAAAATACTTGCGCTATTTTGCTCGGCTGGTCGGTTGGTGAACTCTGACAACATGTGATGCGCAAAAGAACTCTCAACTTCTTTGTTAGGATAATTTAATTTAACACGCATAGAAAATTCGTCTTCTTCTTTTACTGTAAGATATCCAGTCTGAAAAAGAAGTGAATTTACCTCTATATTATTAATATCGTGTTTATCAAAAATACTTTTGTGAACATTTTTATTTTCTATATCATAAGTTGTATAATTTTTTTTATTGATTATTTTAACAAGGAAAGTTGGAGTTCCAGAACGAAACCAGTAATCACCAAATTTTTCATTAAAGAAAAGTAAAAGTATTGAATATGGGTTATAAACAGATTTTTTGCCGTCCCATGAGTATCCGTTGTACCATTCTTTTATTTTATCAATAATATCAATTTGCGGATATTTTTTCTGTAAAATATCAATATATTCTCCAAAATATGAAATAAGTTCTTCGTGTGTATATCCGAACATTGTAGAGAACCGTTCGTTCATTGTAATATCTGTAAGATTATTCAAATCCGAAAAAATAGAGACTCCGCTGAACTTGGAAACACCAGTAATAAAAAGTAATTTTATATGGACTGTTAGATCTTTTAATGTAGAATAAAAATTCTTTAATATATCTTTATGTTGAACCATAACTTCCAACTTATCAATATAGTCAACAATAGGTTTGTCGTATTCGTCTATTAAAATGGCTATTTGTTTTTTGGCACCGAGTTTTTCAATCAATTCTTTAAATTGCAAAGAATAAGTTGTTTGTTGAAAAGTAATATTATTTTCATCGGCAATTAATCTTAGTTGATTTTTAATTGCTTTTTCTAAACCAAGTTCTTTATAATCAAGACTGGAAAAAGAAATGCGAATAACATTATATTGCGGGAAGTCATAATTGTCATAAATCCATAATCCTTTGAATAATTTTTTATTCCCAGACATTATCTCCTGCAAAGTAAAAATTGTAAGCGACTTTCCAAATCTTCGCGGACGAGAAAGGAAATAGAACTTTCCTTTAAGCAGATTAAATAAATATTCTGTTTTATCAACATAAAGATAATTATTTTTAATAATCTCTTTAAAATTTGGTTCGCCAATAGGTAAATTTTTCATAATAAAAATATTTTTTATAATTTATAATTTATAATTCTTCACTTTTCCAATTACTAATATTTTTTTGTTCTTTGTCAAAACCAATTCCAAGAATAGTAATTCTTTTTTTTGATTTTAGATATTTTTCGGCATAAGCCTTGTCTTTAATTTGTTTAATTGCTTTTTCTGCTGTTCCAACTTTAAATTCAATAATGTAAATTCGTTCAGCTGTATGCAGTACGCAATCAATCCTGCCTTTATTGGTCAGTATTTCTGATTCAATATGGTAACCAATTAATTTTATTATCATATAAAAAATAGAA
>JAOZMB010000009.1:0-17744 GCA_029934515.1 Bacteroidales bacterium | reverse complement strand
TTTTTAATAATCTCTTTAAAATTTGGTTCGCCAATAGGTAAATTTTTCATAATAATTTTTCTAATTATAAAGTGTTTTGTAAAACAAAACTAAGTGTAGTACAAACCTAAAAGGTTGTATTATACGTTGAATTAAGTAAATATTTTACAAAGGTATGAAATTTATAAACTTATACAAATTTAAATAAAATAAGTTATAATCAGAAAAAATTTAAATTGATTGAAGAATATTATAAAAAAACGAATTGATATTAATTAATTTGGTAGTGTTACACTATGGTATCTAATTTTTTAGAAAAAAAGAATTGCATCCAAGCCATTGATGTGTGCTGTGAGATTTGCAGTTCTGCGGATTTTGTTATTATTTCTCAATTCGTTTATAAAATTATCATTCTTTTTTAAGTATTTTGTTGTTTCTTTTAATGAGTTGAAAATTAAATAACTTATAACAGTTTAGGGTTAAAAGAATAGTTCCATTTTGGCAAAATTTCCCAACATTTCTTTTTTCTTAGTATCAAGACTTAAAATTACTTGATTTTCAGTCTTAAACTCATTTTTTAGTTTTGCAATATGTTCAAATTGTTCATTCCTATTTTCAACTACTTTTAATGTTCTGTTTTTAAACATTTTACGATTAACATAAACACACTTTTTAAAAGTTGTTTGACTACACAGACTCTTACATTTATACACTTTTCGTTCAATAAATCACAAACCTGCAAATGAGTTAAATTAGTACACAAAACACCTTTTTTCATGATGCAAATATAAAAATAAAATACAAAAACAAAAATACAATCTTTTGTCATTACTTACAAATATTTATATCTTTACAACAAAATCCGTGAAATATCCGTATAATCAGCGTTCTTCCGTGTTCCTATTTATCGGAGTAATAGGAACACTGATAAACACTGATTAGACGGATTAAACACTGATTTTTTTAGGGCAAACGCATCAAAATATTTAAATGTTGAAAATCAAGTAATTACTATTTTGAAAAACATAAAATATCATAAAACTAACAAATAGAAACTAAAAACTAAAAACTTGCGTTTTGTTATCATAATAAAAATATATATATTTGTAAAATTATAAATTAATAAATTATTAAATAGTTAAATTATGAAAACAAAAACACTATTATTTTTGTTTATTTTTATTTCCAGCGGTTTATTTGCACAACAAAGAGGCTTAAAACCAGTTTCGATAAAAATAAAAGGAAAACAAGTAAAACTTTACGAACAAAGCCATGCGCTTTTGATTGGAAACAGCAACTATACAAACGGCTGGAATAACCTGCCCGGTGTGAGAGAAGATATAAAAGAAGTAAAAGAGGCATTAGAAAAGAACGATTTCAATGTTATTGTTAAACAAAATTTGACAAAAACACAAACTGATAAAGCATTCTCGGACTTTATAAAAAAATACGGAGACAATGAAAACAACAGACTACTATTTTATTGTGCAGGACACGGTTACACTGTAAAATCAAAATACGGAGGTGAAGTAGGTTACTTAGTGTCGATTGATGCACCAAATCCGAATAAAGACAAAGCCGAATTTCAAGCAAAATCAATTGAAATGTCGCAAATTGAAATTTATGCTGAAAGAATAGACAGTAAACATGCTATATTTTTCTTTGATGCATGTTTTGCAGGTTCTATTTTTGCAATGAGAGACCCAGTACCAGCAATTATAAGTTATAAAACAAAAAAACCAGTTAGACAATTTATAACAAGCGGAAGTGCAAATGAAACAGTGCCTGATAAAAGCATTTTCAGAGAACAATTTGTAATAGCACTAACAAGCAATAATGCGGATGCGAACAAAGACGGATACATGACAGGAACAGAACTCGGTAAATTTTTGCAAGATAATGTTGTTAATTATTCTTATGAAAACCAACACCCTCAATACGGAAAAATTAGAAACAAATTTCTTGATAAAGGTGATTTTGTATTTCTGATAAATAAAAAGAACACAGATTATACAAACGAAGAACCTAAAACAGGCGGATTGAAAAAAGGAAAAACAGTTTACAAATATGGAGATATTTCAATAAACACTGAAATAGGTGGAAAAATATATCTCGATGATAAATATATGGGAACGATTGAGGAAAACACATCTGATAATATTTTAGAAAAACAATTAACAGGCTCGCACACATATAAAATTGTAGGAACAGACGAAACAAAAACCGGAAATATTACTGTTTACGAGAACCAAACAGCATACATTGAAATTAAAAGCAAAAACGATGATTTTACGGTTACAGAAGCGGGACTTAACATAAAAATGAGAAGAATAAAAGGAGGAACATTTACGATGGGAAGCAACGACAGCAATGCTGACAGCGATGAAACTCCACACACTGTTACTGTAAGTAATTTTGCAATTATGAAATATGAGGTAACGATAGAACAATATATGAAATTTGTGAACGCAACAAATAGCAATTATCCTGAATGGTTAGAGAGTGGAAGCCAATACAATATAAAAACTGGAACAGATGATTATTACAAAAAACATGTTGATGATTATTCTAAGCCTATTGTTGGAGTTAGTTGGCATAATGCCGTAGCTTATGCAAAATGGTTGAGCAAAAAAACTGGAAAAAACTGGCGACTTCCAACAGAAGCAGAATGGGAATATGCCGCAAAAGGTGGAGAGAATTACAAATATGCAGGAAGTGATAATATTGAAAGTATAGCTTGGTATTCTGGAAATTCAGATAGTGGAACTCATCCTGTTGGTCAAAAAAGTCCCAATGGTTATGGACTTTATGATATGACCGGCAATGTTAGGGAATGGTGCCAAGACGTTTATACGTCTGATTTTTACAGCGAAAGCAAAAATGCAACAAACCCCATATATGAAGAAAGCGGCTCGAATCGTGTGATACGCGGCGGCTCTTGGGACGGCCACAGTGAGTATTGTCGTTCGGCTAATCGTAGCAACCGCACGCCGAGTAATAGCGACGACAACATAGGCTTTCGTCTTGCCGAGACAAATTAACTTTTTACTTTTTTACCTTTTTACCTTTTTACTTTTTTTTTTTTTATTTATGCAAAAAACCCTCAAAAGTTTGAAAAACTTTTGAGGGTTTTTTGCATATATGATATAAGATATATCTATCATAAAAATACGCTTGCGCAGGCGATTTTTTTTGCATATATGCGTTATACGTGTGCATATATGCATAGAGTTGTTAGTTGTTAGTTGTTAGTGGTTAGTGGTTAGTGGTTAGTGGTTAGTGGTTAGTGGTTAGTGGTTAGTTGTTAGTGGTTAGTTTCTATTTTTTAGTTTCTATTTATCTGCGCTTATGCTGTTTTTTGACCGCACATTATTTATAAATGTCTGTTGGAACACCGCCTAAGTTCAATTTTTTTATTAATAAAAATTTGACTGTAATAATAATTAAATTAATTTTGTATGTTAATTTTTTTTTTTATAAATTTAATATTTTGAAATAAACATATATAAAATGGAAACATATACAGAAGCATACCGATATCTTGATAACGCAAAAGAGATTCTACGAACAAAAGCAAAAAAAGACGGCAAATTTTACGATGACGCTAAATATGTGCGTATGGCTTGTAACACAGCATATAGCGGTTTGCTTATAGCTTTGAATGATTATTTTACACAAAAAGGAATAAAATATCCAAGACCGAAAGGTAAAAGGACACAATCTACAAATGTTGATTTTTACAAAAAAAATCTTGCGAGAATTAATAAAAAAAAACTTAAAGAGTTTAACGAAGCATACAATTTTTTGCATTTATTCGGTGGATACGATGGTAGTTTGGCTGTGATAACTTCAAAAACAGGTTTAGAATTTGCAAAGTCAATAATAGACTGGATAGACAAACAAATGAACTAATAATTTTTTAGTAATCCTGCGCTTGTGCTGTTTTTTCACTGCACCTATTAATAAACCAACTTGGTTTGTTGTATGTGAAAACATTAGCTGAGCGCAAAAATCTACATCCAAATGAAATCAATATACATCAAATCTCCACTTTTTGAGCCTATTTTAGATTTAGAAATAGTAAATCAATATATTGATTTACACAACGACTTTGATTGCAAAAAAATTACACAACTATCAGAGAGCAATCAGTTGTATTTTTATTTTCAATCAATAACTTCCAAACAGAATCAAATAATTGTTTTTTTTGACAATGCTCAAATAACAAAATCAAAATATTCAATAACTGATACCTCAAAATCTGTTACAATAAGCAATTTTCAAAGAGGAAAATTTCAAAGCAAAAACAATAAAATTATAGAAGAGAACAAAACCAAACAAAAATATTATTATATTGATTTTTCAGAAGGACAACAAATTGAACTATTTGCACAAAGATTAGAAATGAAAATATTAAACAATAAAGAGTTGTTAGTGGTTAGTGGTTAGTGGTTAGTCCTGCACTTGTGCTGTTTTTTCACCGCACCTATTAATAAACCAACTTGGTCTTTTGCAGGTAAAGACACCTGCCAAGCGTAGTTTATAAATAAAAAAATAACTAACAAAATATTATGGAATTAACAGAACATAAAGTAAAAGAAATTTTCAAATCAGAATTTACTAATCTCTTTGAAAGCAAAAAAGATTTTTTTTTAAATCTTTTTTCTGATTTTTTTTATGAAATAATAGAAGATAAAGGCATGTTACTTTCGCTTAAAGAAATAAAAAAAGAAGATTCTTGCGAAGTTGATGCCGATGAATTAGAATCGATTTTTAACGGAGATTTTATAACACAAGAATAATATGAAATTTAGAATTTTAAAATTATTTTTATTTATATAATACCAAAAAAACAATTAATAATCATGATATTAGACTTGCTTAAACGAATAACAAAATCGTTAGAAAATATAAATATACAATATATGCTTTCAGGAAGTATAGCGTTAAATAACTATACAGTTCCCCGTATGACAATGGATATTGATATTGTTATTGAATTACATGAAGAAAAATTAAACGATTTTCTGTTTATTTTTGGTGATAATTACTACGTGAACAAGGATGTAGTAAAAAAAGAGACTAAACATTTAGGAATGTTTAATGTCATCGACTATGAAACAGGTTTTAAAGTAGATTTTATACTTAGAAAAAATACAGAGTACAGAAAATTTGAGTTCCAAAGAAGAATGAAAACTAATATTTTAGATTTCGATGTTTGGATTGTTTCGCAAGAAGATTTAACAATATCAAAAATTGAATGGATACAACAAATTCAAAGTGATAAACAAATAAGAGATATTAAAAATTTGTTGGCAAACTCAGAAATTGATAAACAATATATTGAAAAATGGTGTAAGAAATTAAATTTAAAAACATTTAACCTACTATAATATGCTTGATACAACTAATGAAATGATTCAGAAACAAAGAGAAATTTTCTTTTTAAAGACATCAAGTGAGCGTTTTTTGATTTGTTCAGAAACGATTAATTTCGGTAGAATTATGCTTGAAAGTAGCATAAGACAAAGAGAACCTGAAATATCTGAAATAGATTTAAAAATCTATATATTTAAACGTTATTATGAAAGTATTTACAGCAAAGAAGAACTTGAAAAGATAATTAATTCAATGAGATACTATCACTTGCATCGCGATGAAATATTAAAAAGTTAAAAAAAGAACAAACCTTGTGCTTGTGCTGTGTTTTCACCGCACCTATTAATAAACTAAATTGGTTTGTTGCAAGCTGAGCGCAGAAATTATGGATTTTACAAATATTGAAAATTAATAATTATGGAAGCTGTTGAACAACAAATTATGGATTTTACAAAGGCAACAAATTTTGATAATGCCTTATCTATTGTTTTTAAAGATTATATACGCTATAAACTATATTATCTTAAAAATGAAAAAAAAATATATGAAAAAAAATGGGGAATGGTATTTGATGATTTTGAGAATGAATCCTCAAATATGCAAAACGGAATGTCGTATGAAACCGAACAGGAATACTATCTTTGGGAAGCTGTTATTACTGAATTAGAATACTTTAAAAATAAATTACAAGAATGGACGTAAATCAATTTTTATCAAAATTAAATGTAAGTCTTGCTGTCTTAGATTTTGTTGATAATGTTGAAGTCGTGCAACATTCTATTACCTATATAAAAATAAAAGTAAGCTTAAAACCCAAAGGATTTCTAAGTATTTGGTATAATACAGTTAGACGAACTCAATCGTTCAGTATTATTCTTGAAAATCGTAGGAAGTGGGGTTTTGATTTCGATAATAGATAAATTAACAAAAATTTGGAATAGTGTAAATTAAAACAATGACTTCGGCTTCTGCGCTTGTGCTGTTTTTTCAACGCACCTATTAATAAACTAACTTGGACTAACACCTGACAGGCGCAAAAGATTGTTTTTACGTTACCGAATAATTTTTTGATTAATAATTTTCAATAAAAATTTTATAAAATATTTAATTTTTATAATTTTACAAACTTTGTTTTTATACAATTTTTATAAAAAAATAAAAAAGATGAAAAGAATTAAAACATTATTTATTATTGTCATTGTTTTTTCAATGACGGCAACTGTTTTTGCACAAGAAAAGAAAGAAATTAAGCTTGCAGATTTGTGGAAGAACTTTACTTTTTGGCAGCGTTCAGTTTACGGACTGCGCTCTATGAACGATGGAATACATTACAGTACACTGTCGCGCAATGGAGATATTGAAAAATTTAGCTACCTGACAGGAAATAGAACAGAGATTATTGTTAAAACTTCGGAATTAAAAATCGATGTCGATGAGTACGAATTTAATGAAAATGAAAGTAAATTATTGTTCCAAACGGGTTATGAAAGAATATATCGTCGCTCATTTACAGCAGATTATTATGTTTACGATTTAAAATCGAAAGAACTAAAAAAACTCTCAAATAACGGAAAACAACAAATGGCAAGTTTTTCTTCGGATAATACAAAAATTGCTTTTGTTAGAGATAATAATATTTTTATTAAAGACCTAATTTCAAACTCCGAAAAACAAATAACAAACGATGGAAAATTTAATGAAATAATAAACGGAATACCTGATTGGGTTTACGAAGAAGAATTTGAATTTAATAAGGCATACGAATGGATGCCAGACGGTAAAAAAATTGCTTATATTAAATTTGATGAGTCAGAAGTAAAAATGTTTGGAATGACTGTTTATGCTGGTGAAAAACCTAAACATGATAACAATATACTTTATCCAGAAAATCAATCATTTAAATATCCAAAAGCGGGAGAGAGTAATTCTATTGTTAGTGTAAATATTTATAACTTGGAAACAGATAAAACAACAAAAATTGATTTAGGTGATGAAAAAGATATTTATATTCCAAGAATACGTACTACAAAAAATCCAGATATACTTGCAATTTTTAAACTTAATAGATTACAAAACAAGTTTGAATTAATAACAGCAAACGTGAAAACAGGCGATGTAAAAATTATTTACACGGAGACAAATAAATATTATATTGATGCGAGTGATTTTGACAATCTACAATTCCTTGATGATGGTGAGCATTTTGTAATGACAAGTGAACGAGACAGTTATAAGCATTTATATCTGCACGATATGAACGGTAGAGAAGTCAGACAGCTCACAAAAGGACATGATGAGGTAACAGAGTTTATAGGTTTTGATGCTGAGAATAAGATATTTTATTATCAGGCTGTTGATAAGTCACCACTGCAAAGGTCTATTTTTAAGGTTAATTTCAACGGCAAAAAGAAAAAAGAACTTACAAAAGAAGCAGGTACAAACGATGCCAAATTTAGCAGTAATTTTAAATATTATATTAATTATTTCTCAAACAGCGAAACACCGAGAAAAATAACTTTGTATAATTCCAAAGGAAAATTAATAAGAGTACTTGAAGATAACAAAAAATTAAAAGATAAAATTCCTAACTACGGCGGTGTAAATAAAGAATTTTTTACTTTTAAAACTTCCGAAGGAATAGAGCTAAATGCTTTTATGGTTAAGCCTCCTAATTTTGACAAAAATAAGAAATATCCAGTAATTGTGAACCAGTATAGTGGGCCTAATTCGCAGGAGGTACTTGATAGTTGGGATTTTGGCTGGAATAATTTACTTGCCCAAAAAGGTATAATTATGGTTTGTGTTGACCCGCGCGGTACGGGTGGACGTGGCGAAGAGTTTCGTAAAATGACATATTTACAGCTTGGTAAATATGAAACTATCGACCTCATAGAAACAGCAAAATATTTGAATAAATTAGAATATATTAATAGTAAAAAAATAGGTATCTGGGGTTGGAGTTATGGCGGTTTTATGACTTCGCTTTGTATGACAAAAGGAGCAGATTATTACAGTGCCGGAATAGCGGTTGCTCCTGTTACAAACTGGCGATATTACGATAATATTTATACGGAACGTTTTATGCGAACTCCACAAGAAAATCCAGAAGGTTATGATGATAATTCGCCGATAAATTTTGCGGATAAATTAAAAGGTGATTTTTTGATTGTTCACGGCTCGGCAGACGACAATGTTCACCTTCAAAATACAACAGAATTTACGGAAGCACTTGTGCAGGCAAATGTTCAGTTTAAACAGTTTATATATACAAACAGAAACCACAGTATTTACGGAGGAAACACACGTTATCACCTCTACACAATGATGCTTAATTTTTGGGAAGAGACAATTTTAAAGTAAAATAAATAAATTGCTGTCGGCATGGCTTAAAAACCACACTGACAGTAATTTACACTTTAACAAATTTTTATTTTCTGTACAATAAATCCAATTTATTTTTATATTTATTTTTAATAACTCTTCTTTTCAGGCTTAGTTTTGCTGATAGCTCACCTGTTTCAGTTGTCCATTCATCTGGGACGATTTCGAATTTTTTTATTTTTTCTGTTCTGCCGAGTTTTTCATTGTAATAATTAATTTCTTTCTGGTATTTTTCTACGACTTTATTATTTTCAACAAGTTCTTTATGTTCTCTGTAATGTATATTTTTTCTGTGCGACCAGTCATGTAGGAATTCAAAATTAGGAGAAACTATTGCAGCCGTATATTTTTCATTTTCTCCGACGACCATAATTTGATTAATAAATAAAGACTCTTTCATTATATTTTCAATAACTTGTGGTGCTACATATTTTCCTGTTGAGAGTTTAAAAATTTCTTTTTTACGGTCTGTAATTTTAAGATATTTATTGTCTATAAATTCACCAATATCGCCTGTATGAAACCAACCATCTTTATCAATTGCTTGTTTTGTTTTTTCTTTGTCTTTGAAATAGCCAAGCATCAGATTTTGACCTTTAAATAATATCTCGCCGTCATCTGCAATTTTTACTTCCTGTTCTTTACCAAGTAATGGTCCTACTGTTCCGAATTTTATATCTTTTGGGACATTAACCGTAATAACAGGTGCTGTTTCTGTTAGCCCATATCCTTCGTAAACTGGAATTTTTGCAGCCATAAACACTTTTGCGAGTCTTGTTTGCAATGCCGCTCCTCCACAGATTATCATATTTATATTTCCTCCGAGTGCTGCTCTCCACTTGCTGAATATTAGTGCATTATAAAAAGCCAATTTAGTTGTATCTAACAAACTTTTACCTTTTATTTCGTACTTCAGTCCAAGCTCAACAGCATTAAAAAATAGTTTTTTCTTAGTTCCTTCGAGGTCATTTCCTTTTTCGATTATTTTATCGTAAACACGCTCTAACAATCTCGGTACTGTAACAAAAATATGTGGTTTAACTTCTTTTATATTCTCGGCAATTTTCTTTATATCCTCCGCGTACCAAATACTTAGTCCCAGAAATTGAAATGTATATCCACCGATTCGCTCTAACACATGACAAAGAGGCAGGAAACTTATTGATCTGTGTTTTATAGAAAGAGGAACATGAAGTTTGATATAATGAACCTGATATATAAAATTATTATGAGATAGCATAACACCTTTTGGGAGTCCAGTAGTTCCTGATGTATAAATTATTGTTGCTAAGTCTTCTGGTTTTATACTGTCGCTAATGTTCTTAACAGTTCCTCTGAATTTATAATTTTCAACTTCTTTACCGGTTTCAATTATTTCAGACCAATTTTTAGCATCTTTAATTTCATCAAAAGTATAAATATCTTTTAGTGTATCTATCTGCTCGACAAGAGGATTTATTTTATCGAATAGCTCTTTATTTGACACTATTATTATTTTAACTTCTGAATGGTTTAGAATATGTAAATATTCTTTTTTGCTTATTGTTGGATATATAGGAACATGTATAACTCCGATTTGGCTCATTCCCATATCAACAAAATTCCATTCAGGTCGATTATTTGACACTGTTGCTATTTTATCTCCTTTTTTAAATCCATATTTAAGCAAGCCGTAACTAAACCAATTTGAATAGTTTAAATAATCTTTTGCACTATAATTTTTCCATTCTCCATTTTCTTTTGCTACAAATACATCTTTTTTCCAAGCGAATTCAGTTTTGTATTTGTACAATAAATCAAATATTCTTGTAACTTTCATATTTTTAAGTTTTGATGTTATGAAATTTTGAAATTTCCAGATTATACTCTATTTTGGAATGTTTTCAGTGCCATATTTTGATACAACAATTGTTATTTCAGAAAAGAATAATCTTTGTTTACATGCTTTTTGTAATTTTTTCTTTCAGTAAAAATCTTCCATTTATAAAAAAATACAATCTGTAAATTTTACAAAGATAAAAAAAATATAAAAAAACAATGCTATTTTAGAACAAAAATAATTCATAATTTCATTATTAAACATAATAAACTGATTTCTAACCATTTTAATATTTTATTTGAAACAGACAAAAACTTATATAAGTAATGTTTAAAAAATAAAATAATATTTTTATCTTATTTTAAGATATTAATTTATTTTTATATCATTGCAAAAAAAAATATAAATTGAAATAGAAGCAAACAATAAATATTCAAATGATAATTTAACAAAAAATACAGTTATTGTAATAAATAAAATATAGTGTTTTTAGATGTGATAAGAAAAACGAAAAAAATAATAAATTATAAATAGATAAAGAAAAAAACTATTTTTGCAAAAATATAAAATAACAAAATTAGAAATAAAAATATATGCCTACATTAAACTGGATAGGAAAAAATAAAGTCGTAAACCACCATCAAGACGTGATATTTAAAGTATTGGAACACAAATATAATTACAAATTCGGAATTGAAAATTCCGAATTGAATAATTCTGGAAACAAAATAATACACGGAGACAACCTTGAAGCACTTAAAAGCATTTTGCCTGAATACGAAGGAAAAATTAAGTGCATATATATAGACCCACCATACAATACAGGAAACGAAAAATGGGTTTACAACGACAATGTAAATCACCCAAAAATAAAAAAATGGCTGGGCGATGTAGTTGGTAAACAAGGAGAAGACCTAACAAGACACGACAAATGGCTATGCATGATGTATCCACGTATAAAGATTTTACACAAACTTTTAAGACAAGACGGTGCTATTTTTATTTCTATAGACGACAACGAACAAGCAAGCCTGAAATTAATGATGGATGAAATTTTTGGAGGAAATAATTTTATTGCAAATATTATATGGCGTGGTGGAAAAAGAAATGCAGCTAAATATATTTCAACTTCGCATGAATATATGCTTTTTTATGTTAAAAAAAAGGCTAAAATAGCTGAAAACAATATTAATTGGAAAATTATCAAAAGTGGTATAGATGATATTTATAAGAAAGAAAAAATGTTGAGAAAGACATTTAAAGATGATTATGAAAAAATGACTTTGGAATTAAAAAAATGGTATAAAGAACTTCCTCAATCAAATTCAGCGAAAGACCATAAACATTATAAATATTTTGATAAAACAGGTATATTTTGTTCTGATAATATATCAAGAGTATGTGGGGGTAAATATTCAATAAAAAATCCTATAACTGGCAATATTATAAAACCACCATCAAGAGGCTGGGTATGGGGAAATGAAGATGATTTCTGGAAAGCCTATGCAAAAAAAATAATAATTTTCTCAGAAAACGATAAATTACCAATTTTGAAAAGGTATTTACATAATAATGAATTACAAATTTTAGATACTGTTTTTTACAAAGATAGGCGAGCTGCAACAAAAACGCTCAAAAATATTTTTGACAAAAATATTTTTGAGTTTCCGAAGGATGTTTCCGTAATAAGTTTTTTTTTGCAAGCTATAAGTACTCCAAACTCAATAATTCTCGACAGCTTCGCAGGCTCAGGCACAACTGCTCATGCTGTTTTAAATCTAAATAAAGAAGACGGCGGCAACAGAAAATTTATAATGATAGAAATGGAAGATTATGCTGAAACCATAACTGCCGAAAGAGTAAAACGAGTAATAAACGGTTACGGTACAGGCAAAAAAGCAGTTGCTGGCACAGGCGGGAGTTTTGATTATTACGAACTTGGCAAACCCATTTTTAAAAAAGACAAAAACCTAAACGAAGAAATTGGCGAACAAAAAATACGAGAATATATTTATTATACAGAAACCAAACAGCATTTAACAAGAAGCCAAGACAAAAAATATAAATATCTGTTAGATATTTTCAATAATACTGGCTATTATTTCTATTACGAACCCAAAAGACTAACAAACCTTGATACAGATACATTAAATATTGTAGCCCAAAAATCTGAACAATACATTATTTATGCCGATATATGTAAATTAGACAAAAGCTATATGCTCGAAAAAAATATCATATTCAAAAAAATCCCAAGAGATATAAAACGATTTTAATTAATTACGAATTTTCTTTAATTACGAATTACGAATTACGAATTTTTTTAATTATGAATTTCTTTAATTACAAATTATGAAAAAAGATAAATCAATAAAATTATTTAATCAAAAACAAGTTCGCACCCATTGGAATGCGAAAGAAGAGAAATGGTATTTTTCTATTATTGATATTGTTGTCATATTAACAGAGCAAACTACATATCAGGGCGGCAGAAACTACTGGAAGGTGTTAAAACATAGGCTCTTAAAAGAAGGAAACGAAACGGTTACAAATTGTAACCAGTTGAAAATGCTATCCTCCGATGGCAAAATGCGAAAAACAGATGTAGCTGATACAGAGGAATTACTACGCTTGATACAATCTATTCCGTCTAAAAAAGCTGAGCCATTTAAGCAATGGTTAGCCAAAGTAGGTAGCGAAAGAATAGACGAAATAGACGACCCAGAACTTGCTTTTGAACGTGCTATGGAAACATACTTAAAAAAAGGTTATAGCAAAGACTGGATAAACCAACGATTAAAAAGTATTGAAATACGAAAAGAACTTACTGATGAATGGGAAGAAAGAGGCGTAAAAAAAGGCTTGGAATATGCAATTCTTACAAACGAAATAACAAAATCATGGAGCGGTTTTAATTAATTATGAATTACGAATTACGAATTTTTTTTAATTATGAATTTTTTTAATTACAAATTATGAAAAAAGATAATGTTATAAAAAATAAAAGTTATAATTTTGCTGTAAGAATAGTTAAAGTTTATCAGTATTTGTGTGATAATAAAAAAGAGTATGTTTTGAGTAAACAATTATTACGTTGTGGCACATCAATAGGTGCAAATATAGAAGAGGCTATTGGAGGACAAAGTAAAAAAGATTTTTTTGCAAAACTAAGCATATCATACAAAGAAGCAAGAGAAACTCATTACTGGATTCGATTATTAACAGACACTAATTACTTAAATGAAAAAGAAAGTAAAAGCCTCTTACAAGACATAGAAGAAATATTAAAAATAATAGGTAGCATACAAAGAACAATTCGTAATTCATAATTAAAAAAAATCGTAATTAAAGAAATTCGTAATTCGTAATTCATAATTCGTAATTAAAGTAATTCGTAATTCGTAATTCATAATTCGTAATTAAAAAAATTCGTAATTCATAATTCGTAATTAAAAAAATTCGTAATTAAAGAAATTCGTAATTCGTAATTCATAATTCGTAATTAAAAAAATTCGTAATTAAAAAAAAAATGGAACTCAAACAATATCAACAAGAAGTAATAAACGATCTTTCGGATTTTATTGAACAGCTTGAAAAAACAGAAAATTTAAAATTGGCTTTTTCTAATTTTTGGGGACTCAAAGGTATTTCATTACAAAATATTGATGATAGATATTTAAAAACTTATGATAATTCAATAAAAGGTGTTCCGAGAGTTACTGTAAAAGTACCAACAGCTGGCGGAAAAACATTTATTGCTTGCAATGCTCTAAAACCAATTTTTGAAAGTTTCCCAATTGATAAAGCCAAAGTTGTAGCTTGGTTTGTGCCTTCGGATACTATCCTAAAACAAACTTACAAAAACTTAAACAATACAAGCCACCCGTATCGTCAAAAAATTGATAGTCATTTTGGTAGTGCTGTAAAAGTTTATCAAAAACAAGATTTATTACAAGGTGCAAGTTTTAGTCCAACAGAAGTAAAAGAACAATTAAGTATTTTAATTTTAAGTGTTCAGTCGTTCAGGTCAAGAAGCAAGGAGGCTCGTAAAGTTTATCAAGAAAACGAAAATTTACAAGAGTTTCCAAAAACTTTCAGCGAACATAAAAAAAAATTATTGCCAAATATTGATGAGACTGCACTAATGCAAGTTATCACACAACTAAATCCTGTTGTTGTAATTGATGAAAGCCATAATTTTGAATCAAACTTAACAGTTGATATGCTAAACAATATCAATCCGAGCTTTATTTTTGATTTAACAGCAACTCCTCGTGAGCAATCAAATATTATCAGTTTTGTAGATGCTATTAAGCTGAAAAATAACAATATGGTAAAGTTGCCAGTTGTTGTTTACAATCATAATAATACAAATGAAGTAATAAATAGTGCAATTCAACTTCAAAAAACATTAGAACAAAAAGCAAAGTATGGACAAGAAAATGGAGGCAAATACATAAGACCTATTGTTTTGTTTCAGGCACAACCCAAAAGCAAAAAAGACAATATTACTTTTGATAAAATCAAAACTCAGTTAATCGAACTTGGAATACCCGAAAATCAGATTAAAATAAAAACTGCACAAAAAGACGAAATAAAAAACGTTGATTTATTAAGTCCTGATTGCGAAGTTCGTTACATTATTACAGTAAACGCACTAAAAGAAGGTTGGGATTGTCCTTTTGCTTATATTCTGGCATCGCTTGCCAACAAATCATCAACTATTGACGTGGAGCAAATTCTTGGAAGAGTTTTGCGTTTGCCTTATGTAACAAAAAACAAAGTAAATTTACTAAACTCATCTTATGTTTTTACATCTTCAAAGAACTTTATCAAAACACTTGATAATATAGTTGTCGGCTTGAATAATGCTGGTTTCAGTGCAAAAGATTTCAAAGCAAAAGAAGAACAAAAAGAACCAGAAAAAGAAATATCAAAACAAATTGATTTTACAGATGTATTTAATCAAATAGATAAAAAAGAAATAAATGAGGATTTAGAAATTAATGTTGATAACATAAAAAAACTATCAAATTCTGAAAAAAGCCAACAACAATTAGATGATATTTTAGATTTGGCAAAAAAAACAAGCCACGAATTTGAAAAAACAGTAGAAGAATACAATAAAGATGAAAATTTAATTCCAACTGAATTAAAAGACAAAGTAAAAACATACCCGATAAAAGAAGTTTTTAAAGAAGAAGTTAAAAACTTAAAATTACCAACTTTTTTTATGAAAATAAAAGTAACTTCTGTATTTGAGACAAAAGATACATATATTCCATTGCAGAAGGGAGCTTTATTGCAAGATTTCGATTTAAGCAAAGAAGACCATAAAATAAATTTTGCACAGACTTCATCAGAGATGGCAATTATTGATTTGACAGAAGGCAGAAGAGACGAATATATCCCGAAATACAGAAAAGTTGCAAATGAAATAAAAGAAGTATTTATAGAATATATTTCAGCTTTATCGCCAGAAGGAAAAATTAATACAATTGCAAACAGGTTGTCAAATGTAATTAGAAAAATTGATGAAATTCCTGAACCTGTAATCATTGAATACATAAAAAAAACAATTTCAGATTTAGACAGCGATAAAATTTCAGAAATTTCAAATAATGAATACTTTTATGCAAGAATAATCAAAAACAAAATAAATAGATTAGCTGATAAGTATGCTAAAAAACAGTTTTTAAAATTACTTGATATTGGCACTGTAAAATGTCAAGAATCGTTTCAGTTCCACAAAAAAATTAGTCCTAAAAATACCGTAAACGGTATCACTAAAAATTTATATGTTGAAGAGGGCGAAATGAACGATTTTGAGAAGAGAGTAATTTATGACATTGCAAATTTAGACAGCGTTGTTTTTTGGCACAGAAATTTAGAGAGAGGTAAAGGTTTTTTATTAAATGGCTTTATAAATCATTATCCAGATTTTATCGTAAAAATGAAAAACGGAAAAATAATAATCATAGAAACAAAAGGCGACCACTTGGACGGTTCGGATAGTTTACAAAAACTTAAACTTGGAGAAAAATGGGCAAGTAAAGCTGGAGATAATTACAGATATTTCATGGCATTTAACAATGCAAAATTAGACGGAGCAAAATCCGTAGCAGAGCTGATAGAAATACTGAAAGATATGAAATAAAAATAACTTTCTGATTTGTTTTTTGTAAAATAATTATTATTAGTTGTAAACCAATTCGTAATTTAATTAGCTTAATTTTTTTAATATCGTTTTGTAATATCTTGAAAATTAGGATTTTATAATTTTACAATACTTTATTGAGCAAATATATTTTTATTTTTGTATATATTTAAACAAAAACAATGTATTTTTAAGAAAAATTTTTAAATTAATAAACCACAAATGGAAGTAACATCTATTGTAATATTCGGAATTAAAATTTTAGAACCTGCAGCTTCTATAACTGATTTAATAGTATCGGCTGTTTGTTTTTATGCTTATATAAAATTAAAAAAACTTAACAGAAGCGATAAAGCATTTATATATTTCAATTATTTCTTTCTAACAATGGGAATTGCAACATTTCTTGGCGGTGTAATTGGACATGCTTTTTTATACGCATTTAGTTTTGCTTGGAAATTACCCGGTTGGATAATGAGTATGATTTCGATAGCATTGCTTGAACGCGCATCAATTAAACATTCAAAAAAATTTTTACATCCTGTTGTTGAAAAATCTTATGCTGTTGTAAATATTATTGAGTTAACAATTGTTATGACAATAACTTTCATAACTTTGGATTTTTTCTTTGTAGAAATACATTCAGGGTTTGGTTTACTTGCCGTAATTTTACCTGTTCAATTGTATATTTACATAAAAACAAAAAATAATGGAAGTAAATTGTTTCTTATTGGAATAGGTTTTGCTATACTATCGGCAATAGTTTTTAAAAATCAAATTTCGCTACACAAATGGTTTGACCATATTGCATTAAGTCATCTTATTATGAGTGGAGGAATTTATGTGTTTTACAAGGCAACATATTTTATTAAATCAAAATAAAAATTATCCTAAAAATTTCATTATTAATGGATTGTTAAAAAATAACTTTTCTGATTTATTTTTTGTAAAATACTTATTACTATATGTAAACAAATTCGTAATTTGTAATTCGTAATTCGTAATTCGTAATTCGTAATTCGTAATTCG
>JAOZMB010000008.1:21323-51074 GCA_029934515.1 Bacteroidales bacterium | reverse complement strand
ATAAAATCTTTGGTTCTTTTTGATTGTACATAATGTAATTTGTTTTTTGGAATTACAAAGATACCTTTTTTAGTGTAAACTAATTATGAAACATGCCCTTTTTTTCTAAACTTTTTTGTAAAAATCAAAAAATGTTTTTAAATTTGTAGCACATTAATTTAATGTGCTGTTTTATACAAATTTTAATAATATTTTAAACAATAATTTCTATTATGAAACCAAATAAACCCAAACGTATCCCCTACGGACAAAGCAATTATAAGAGTGTAGCAACCAATAATTTCTATTATGTTGATAAGACACATTTTATAGAAAAAATAGAAGAATATGGCTCACAATTCTTATTCTTCCTTAGACCTCGTCGTTTCGGAAAATCATTGTTTCTCTCTACTCTGCATCATTATTATGATATTAATCGGAAAGAAGAATTTAAAGAACTGTTTGGAGATACCTATATAGGTAAAAACCCAACGGGACTACAAAATACATATCTAGTTTTGTTCTTTTCGTTTGGTGGAATACAAAGCTACGGAACAATTGAGAATACAATTAATTCTTTTAATAATAGAATTACTGGACAGATTGAAGTCTTTTTAAAATTAAATCAAAAACATATTAATTTAACAGACAATGAGATACAAAAAATCCTGTCAATAGAAAATGCTTCTGATAAACTTGATACACTTATAAATAAATTGAATATTAAGAAAAAACGGTTCTATTTAATGATAGACGAATACGATAATTTCGGAAATATTATATTAACTGAATATGGCAGAAAGCGATACGAAAAATTAACACACGGTGCTGGCTTCCTCAGAAACTTTTTTGCCGTAATAAAAGAAGGAACATTATCAAATAGAGTAGAAAGACTTTTTATTACTGGTGTTTCGCCACTCGTTATGGCTGATGTTTCAAGCGGTTTTAACATAGGAAGCAATATTTCATTATTCCCAGAATTAAACAGTCTTGCAGGGTTTACTGAAAAAGAAACAGAAGAACTAATTGATTATTATGTTGATAATAATATTATAAAAAAAGAAGACCGTGATAATAGCTTGCAAATAATAAAAGATAATTATAACAGTTATAAATTTAACGAAGATGTAAAAGAAACAATTATTAATTCCGATATGGTGCTGTATTTTGTGAACGAATATATTGCCCGTAAAAAAATTCCTGTTGATATTATAGATGAAAACATAAGAACCGATTACGGCAAAATAAAATTAATGATTGTTAAAAACAACGAACTTAATGGAAATTTTAATTTAATAAGTAAGATTCTTACAGAAAAACAAATAACATCACAACTTGTAAAAACATTTCAAGTAAAAGACCTTATCATGCACAATAGTTTTATAAGTTTATTTTATTATCTTGGCTTTCTGACAATAAAAAAAATAAAATATGCAAATTATGTAACATTTAGAATACCAAACAAAGTCATTGAAGCAATAATGTGGGATTACGTAAGGAAAGCAGTAAATCAAACTCATAAACTACAAATCCACGACTACGAACTCTTAGAACAATTTTATGAAATGGCTGTAAACGGAACCTGGCGACCAGCATTAGAATATATTTTTACTCGTTTTTACGATGCCATCTCTTTGCGAGATTTCACTTTAAAAGAAGTCGGCACAAAAGCTTTTTTGTTAGCATATTTTAATCTTTCTACATTTTTTACAACACAAAGCGAAATCGAAAGCAACAAAGGATTTATTGATATTTTTATTAAACCTTACATAGACACAGATGAAGAAGCAAAATATACTTACATAATAGAACTAAAATATCTGAAATCAAATGAAATAAATACAGAAACAAAAAAGAAAAATGCAATAAAAAAAGTAACTAAAAGTGCTGAAAATCAATTAGAACAATATAGTAAAAATTATGATAAAAAATTAACAAAAAAACTTATAATAATTATCTCAGCAAAAAAATTACTGAAATTAGAAGAAGTAAAATAAACATCAATGATAAATTAACATGCCGATGAATTTCACAATAAAAATACACACAACTATTAAAAGCCTTGCAACAACAAGGCTTTTTTCTAAACTTTTTTGTAAAAATCAAAAAATGTTTTTAAATTTGCATCATTCTTGAATGTGCAATTTTTACGAAAAATCCAAAAATAACTTATGTCTTATCTGAAAATATCATTAATCATGAATTATTTACAGGACGTAAAGAAATAATAGAGAACTTAGTTAATGTATTTAATCAAATACTTGAAAAATAATGAAAAGATATGATTTTTATGGGGCAAACGCATCAAAATTAATAAAAAAAAGCCATCATAAACACTTGCTTTTAACATTAAACTTATGATATTACCACTTTTAAATTTGATTTTGTTGAAATGATAACTTTTTGATTATAAATATAATACAGAGTAAATAAAAATAAGATTTCTTTTCGTAATATACATGATAAGTATATAATTTCATTTTAAATTACAGCAAGTAATTCATTGATTTTCAATATTTTATAACTACAATATGGATATCTAATTTTTTTATTGATATTAAAACAACTCTTTTTTTTGAATCTTGATTATTTAAAGAAAAAATCAATTAAGGCTCATATAACTTTATAATTTATTAAATAATGTTTAATAATTCAAAACTTCTAATTACTGGCGGTACTGGTTCGTTTGGCAAAGCCGTTTTAAATCGTTTTATAAAATCCGATTTTGATGAAATACGTATTTTTAGCAGAGATGAAAAAAAACAAGACGATTTACGCAAAAAAATAAATAATATAAAAGTGAAATTTTATATTGGAGATGTAAGAGACTACAGGTCTGTAGAAAACGTTGTAAGAGGAGTTGATTTTATTTTTCATGCAGCAGCACTAAAACAGGTTCCTTCTTGTGAATTTTTTCCTATAGAAGCAGTTAAAACAAATGTATTGGGAACAGAAAATGTTCTGGAAGCTGCAATAAATAATAAGGTTAAGAAAGTTATTATTTTGAGTACAGATAAAGCTGTCTATCCTATAAATGCGATGGGACTAACAAAAGCAATCATGGAAAAAGTGATGATAGCAAAATCTAGAAATTTAACAGAAAATGAAACTTTGCTTTGCGGAACAAGATACGGAAATGTTATGGCAAGCAGAGGCTCAGTCATACCGCTGTTTATTGAACAAATAAAAAAAGGAAAACCTATAACAATTACAAATCCGAAAATGACTCGTTTTATGATGAATTTAAACGAAGCTGTAGATTTGGTATTGTATGCTTTTGAAAACGGAAAACAGGGAGATATCTTTGTGCAAAAAGCACCAGCTACAACGATAGACGTTTTAGCAAAAGCGCTGAAACAACTTTATAATGCAGATAACGAAATAAAAATTATAGGAACAAGACACGGTGAAAAACTTTATGAAACACTTATCTCTGCTGAAGAAATGATTAAAGCTGAAGAACTTGACAAGTATTATAAAATTTCGTCGGACACGAGAGATTTAAATTATAACAAATATTTAACGGAAGGTATATCTGATATAAGTAAAATCAAAGACTACCACTCGCATAATACAGAAAAATTAGATGTTGAGAAAACAAAAAAACTGCTTTTGAAATTAGAAATAATAAAAAATGATTTAGGAATATAATTCAAATTTATACTTTATGTTCAAAGTTGGAATAACAGGACAAAGTGGATTTATAGGAACTCATTTATTCAATTTTTTAGGTTTAAAAAAAGATATAATAAAAGTTAAATTTAAAGATGAATATTTTGATAATAAAAAATGTTTGGAGAATTTTGTGAAGAAATGTGATATAATAGTTCACCTTGCTGCGATGAATAGACACAACGAACCGCAAGTAATTTACAATACTAATATAATTTTGGTGAACAAATTAATTGTTGCATGTGAGCAAACAAAATCAAAACCACATATTTTATTTTCTTCGTCTACACAGGAAAATAGAGATAATTTATATGGCAAATCAAAAAAAGACGGCAGAGCTTTGTTGGAATCTTGGGCAAAAAAAAATAATGCTCGATTTACGGCAATGATTATTCCGAATGTTTTCGGTCCATTCGGAAATCCTTATTATAATTCTGTTATAGCTACATTTTGTTATCAACTGTCAAATAATGAAGAACCAAAAATTCAAATTGACGGACAATTAAAATTAATTTATGTAAATAATCTGACAGAAGAATTTTATAAAAATATAATTTCAGAGAAAAAGGATACAGTTGAAACACAATTTGTGTCGCATACTTCAGAAAAAAAAGTAAGTGAAATACTTAAAATTTTAAATTCTTATAAAGCAGATTATTTTGAAAAAGGTATATTTCCAGATTTGTCAAATAAATTTGAATTACAACTTTTTAATACATTCAGATGTTATATGCCTAATGATAAATTCCCAATGCGCTATATAAAACATACCGATAGCAGAGGAAGTTTTGTAGAAATAGTAAGAACAAATTCAAAAGGACAATTTTCATATTCAACAACAAAACCAGATATAACAAGAGGCGAGCATTTTCATATCAGAAAAGCAGAACGATTTGCTGTAATAAAAGGTAAAGCATTAATAAGTTTGCGTAGAATAGGAAGCAATAAGATAGTTAGATATGAATTAAACGGAAAAGAACCGTCTTTTGTTGATATGCCGATATGGAATACACACAATATCAAAAATATTGGAACTGATGAACTTGTTTGTTTATTTTGGATAAGTGAACATTACAATCCAGACGATGCAGATACATATTTTGAAAATGTAGAAATAAAAAAATAAGTGATACAGTTTCAAACATTAATTAAACCAACACAAACATATAAAAAATTTATAAGACAATGAAACAATTAATTGACATAAAATTATTAAAGGAAAGTACTCAACTTTTGTTTTCGTATGTACCAGAAAAGGCAGAAGAGGAAATAAACATTTTTTTGCAATATATTTTTTTTAAATATAACGTTGTTATAAACAATGAAAATTCTAAAAAAAAGAAAACAAAATTTAGAATTGATGACATATTACCAAAAAAAATTACTGAATTTAGACCATTAAATAAAAATGAAATTTATGAAAGATAGAATTTTTGTCGTTCTTTTGTAACAATTTCTAAATCAAAAAGATAAAGAAATAAAACAAACACAAATTTAAAATAAATAAACTATATATCAAGGAATTAACAACTCATAAACTTTAGTAATAAACAAATTAATAAAAAGGATTTTTTATGAAAAAAATTTTAGTAATAGGAGCTCATTATGATGATGCTGAATTAGGTGTAGGAGGAAGTATGGCAAAATGGATTAATGAAGGCAAAGAAGTATTTAAATTAACACTTTCTGATAATGAAACTAATTTTGTGAAACGAAATATCAAGGTTATTGCAGAAGAATCACAAGAAGAAAGTAATAAAGCTTGTAAAATACTTGGTGTAAATGAAATTACAGATTTTCCTCTTCAAAAATGTACAGATTTGATTTACAAAAAAAATCATATGCAATTAATTGAATCATTCATTTTAGACAATAAAATTGATACGATAGTAATGCATAATATTTTTGATATTCAGCAAGACCATGTACATGCCGCAACTATTTCATATGTTGCTGGTAGATATTGTGCTAATATTATTGCTTATCAGAGCAATAAATACGTTTTGCCAATTGACTATTATCCAAGGTATTTTGTTGATATAACAAGAACTATTGAACAAAAAAAAGATGCTCTAAATTGTTATGGTTATGCTCATAACAGATATAAACAATTGTTTGAAATGACTATTCAGCAAAACAGAGTATGTGGTTATCAATGTTCAATGAATAATAAGGAAATTTTTGCAGAAGCATTTAAAATATTGAAAATAACTGAGAAATAATAAGATAAAAATAAAAAAATGAATGGTATTATTTATATTACTTGTACTTCTGTTGGAAGATACATATTAAAATCACATCTAAAATATCATCCTTCAATACCAATTTTAGGGGTTATTAATTTAGATAGAAGTAAAGCTATTAGAAAAGCAAATTATGACTCTCTTTATGATATTGCATATGATAATGACATTGATATTCTATATTGCGTCAATGTCAATTCAGAATCCGTATTATCATTTGTAAAGAAAAAGAGTCCAACATTGATAATTCAATCAGGTTGGTCGCAGAAGTTTGGAAATGAACTTCTTTCTATACCTAAATATGGTTGCATTGGAGAGCATCCTTCACCTTTGCCTGAAGGAAGAGGAGCTGCTTGTGTTAACTGGGCAATAATTAACAATAAAACAGTATGGGGTGATTCTTTTTTTAAAATGGTTGAGCAATATGATGCAGGTCAAGTTTATGCTCAGAATATGTTTAATATTGAAAATTCTGATAATGTATTTACTATTTATGAAAAAGTTGCCATTTCTTCATATTTTATTATTAAAAATTATTTACATAATTGGTATAATGGTTCTTTCAATTCACTGGTATTAGATGAATCAAAAGCTACTTATTATAAAAGAAGGAAGCCGAAAGATGGTGAATTAGATTTTCTTTGGAACGCAAATAAAATCCTTAATTATGTACGAGCATTATCAAAACCATATCCTGGTGCTTTTTTCTATTACAAAAGTATAAAAATCGTTGTTTGGGAGGCGAAGCTATTGAATGAATCAGCAATTGGTTTTGCAGAACATTTTTCTATTAATCATAGTAATCGAAGTTTACTGGTAGTATCTGGAAATAAAAGAGTCATTGCACTACAAAAAATACAGATAGAAGATTTTCCTGAGATTAAAGGTTGTGATTTTTTTGACATACTTAAAAGGCTCATATAGATACTCACTGTTTAACAGAAAGGTTATATACCATATTGCTGATTTTAACCTTGTTTACACAGAGCATGCTCATCGACATTTATTAAGCGAAGGACTTCAACACAGAAGAATATATCTTACAATAAAATCTGGAAGATACAGATACATATTTTGAAAACGTAGAAGTAGGAAAATAAGTGGTACAAGTTTTTACACATTGATTAAACAAACACAAACATATAAAAAATTTATAAAACAATGGAAAAATTAATTAATTTAGAAACTTTCAAAGAAAGTCCTCATATTTTCTTTGAATATATGCCAGAAGAAGCAAAAAAAGAATTTGAGAGTTTATTAGAATTTATAATTTTTAAATATAATTTGAAAAATATAAAAGCTAACAGAAATATAGAAACAACCAATTTTAGCCTTTTTAAAGAAAATCCAATTAAAGTAAAAAAAATAATAAAATATAAAAGAGATGAATTACATAAAAGATAATATTTTTATTGATACAAATATTTTTGTTTATGCTGTATTACAAAATGATAATGAAAAAATTAAACGCAAAGTTGCGATTAATTTAATTCAAAATAGACTAAATATTGTTATAAATACGCAAATACTGAACGAATTTTACAATGTATTGTTAAGATATAAAATCAGTGATAACAAGATAATTGATTATATTAATGAAATAATAAAAAACACTAAGGTAAGCAGTCAGAATATTAAAACCTTAAAAATTGCTTGGAATATTAAAACTAAATATAATTTTTCTTTATTGGACAGTCTTGTTGTTGCATCAGCACTACAAAACAACTGTTCAATTCTTTACACTGAAGATATGCAGCACGAACAAATAATTGAAAATAAGCTAA
Source organism: Bacteroidales bacterium (assembly GCA_029934515.1). Lineage (GTDB taxonomy): Bacteria > Bacteroidota > Bacteroidia > Bacteroidales > JAADGE01 > JAOZMB01. The sequence continues at coordinate 43,396 of JAOZMB010000008.1, read as the reverse complement.
CAATTATAAATCCATTTTTATAAGACTATGATAAAAAAACAGTTTGCTTTAAAAATAATGACCGTAGTTGGAACTCGTCCTGAAATTATAAGACTCTCGGCTACAATAAAATTACTCGACAAATATACAAATCAAATATTAGTTCATACTGGACAAAACTATGATTATGAATTAAATGAAATATTTTTTAAAGACCTAGGATTACGAAAGCCAGATAGGTTTATGAATATTGATGTTAGTTCGCTTGGGGCTTCAATAGGTGATATTTTCAAAAAAACTGAAGAAATATTAAATATTGAAAAACCTGATGCTTTACTTGTTTTAGGTGATACAAATTCTTGTTTATCAGCATATATGGCAAAACGAAAGCATATTCCTATTTTTCATATGGAAGCTGGTAACCGTAGTTTTGATTTTAATGTTCCCGAAGAAATAAATCGCAGAATTATTGACCATATTGCTGATTTTAACCTTGTTTACACTGAACATGCACGTCGCCATTTATTAAGCGAAGGACTTCAACACAGAAGAATATATCTTACTGGCTCTCCAATATTTGAAGTGTTAAATGAGCATAAAGAAAAAATAAATAACTCGGATATTTTAAATAAACTAAATTTAACAAGAAAGAAATATTTTATTGTTTCAACGCATCGCGAAGAAAATGTGGATAACCCTAAACATTTAAAACAAATTATTTTAGTCCTAAATAAATTAGCTGAAATTTATGATGTTCCAGTGATTGTATCAACACATCCGCGTACTCTTAAACGACTTAAAGCATTGAATAATAATAAAATAAACGATTTAATACAGTTCCTTAAACCATTTGGTTTTTTTGATTATATAAAATTACAAAAAGAAGCAATGTGTGCAATATCTGACAGTGGTACGATAAGTGAAGAATCGGCTATGCTCTCCTTTCCAGCTGTTAGTTTACGGCAATCCATGGAAAGACCAGAAGCACAAGATGCTGGTACGATAATATTAACTGGTTTTTATGCAAAAATAGTAATTGATGCAGTTATGATTGTGATAAAAGAACATAAAAGACAGAAATATAAAGCAATTGCGAGAGAATATGAAATTGAAAATACCTCATGGAGAGTTCTTAAATTAATAATGGGAAATACAAAACTTAGCAATAAATGGTGGGGGATAAATAAATGAAAATAGCATTTATTGGAATGAACTTTATTGCAAATTCGTTCAGCTATAGAGGATGGACAATATTTACTTTATTGATATTGACAACTCATTTTCTGAATCTTGATTATTAAAAAAAATTGTGAAATATCCTGTTTCTGTTATAATACTGACTTTTAATCGTTGTGATTTATTTTTGATACCTTTGCCATAAACATTTAAATATAAAATTTTATAAAAAACAATATTTATATCTTTGCAACAAAATCCGTGAAATATCCGTATAATCCGCGTTCTTCAGCGTTCCTATTTATCGGAGTAATAGGAGGAGAATATCCAAATATTTATTAGAGTAATAGGAACACAGATAAACACTGATTTTTTAGAGCAAATGCGTTAAAATATATACATTTGAGACATATCATATAGATGTTTCAAAAACTTATAAGTTAAAAGATTTCTACAGCAGATTAAAAAAAAAAAACTCTTTTTAATTTTTATATTAAAACTAATATAAATAAAATCACATAAAATTTATAAAAAAACTAATGAAAAAATTTTCTTTAATTTCAGTATTAATAATTTTGATTAGTGTTGGATTTGCGCAAACATGGAAAAACAATTTGCCCAAAGATAAAACAAAATCAGAGTTGACTTTTTTTGATTACCAAGATGCTTTCAATGAACACTGGAACGAATACAAAGTAAAAAACGGATGGTACATTGATGATGATGGGAATAAACAAAAAGCTTACGGTTGGAAACAATTTAAAAGATGGGAATATCATAATCAGTCGAGAGTAAATCCTGTAACTGGTGAATTTCCAAAGACATCTGCTTTTGAGCAATACAATAAACACATTGCCAAGTACGGAAATTATAAAAGTGAAAATGGAAATTGGCAAAGTCTCGGAACAAATTATTCAACAAGTGGATATGCTGGAATAGGAAGAATAAATAGTATTGCTTTTCATCCAACAGATGATAATATTTTTTGGATAGCCGCACCAGCAGGAGGACTATGGTTTACGGACAACGAAGGAACAACATGGACTCCATTGACAGACAATAATGAAGTAATTGGTATCAGTTCTATTATAATTCCGTCTAATTACGAAAGCTCTCAAACAATATACATTGGAACAGGAGACCGTGATGCTTTCGATAATTATTCAACAGGTGTTTTAAAATCTACAGACCAAGGAGCATCATGGAATACAACTGGACTTAGTTTTATTCCAGCAGATAACGAAGTTATAAATATACTCTTGCTTGACCCAGAAAATGATTCGAAAATTTATGCAGCAACATCAGCAGGATTATATGTAACAGAAGACGGTGCAGATAATTGGAACATACTAAACGATATCGAATTTATTGATATTGAATTTAAAGCTGGAAACACAGACTATATGTATGCAACAACACGAGAAGGCGAAATTTATAGAAGTACAAATAACGGAATTAATTGGGAACAAGTATTTACAAGTGGAACAGGAAATAGAATAGAACTTGCTGTGAGTGCCAATAATACAAATATTGTTTATGCTATTGTTTCAAACACTTCAAACGGTTTGCTTGGCATATATAAATCTGGAAACAGTGGTGAAAGCTACGAGCTTGTTTTTGATGATTATAATCTTTTGGGTTGGGATGCTGGAGGAAGTGGAAACAATGGACAGGCATGGTACGATTTAGCTCTTGCCGCCGACCCAAATAATGCTAATATTTTATTTTGTGGAGGAGTGAATACATGGCGTTCTATTGACGGTGGAGAAACTTGGAATATAATGAGTCATTGGTCTGGCGGAGGAGGTGTACAAGCTGTACATGCTGATAAACATTGTTTTAAATTTAGAAATAATACATCTGTTATGTTTGATTGTAACGATGGAGGTGTTTATAAAACAGAAAATGGAACAAACTGGACAGATTTATCAAATGGTCTTACAATAAGTCAAATATATAGGATTGGCGTATCGCAGACGGTAGTTGATGAAACAATTGCCGGACTTCAGGACAATGGAACAAAATTACGCTCAAATGGTACATGGGAAGATGTAGTCGGAGGAGATGGAATGGAATGTATTGTTGATTTTACAGATGAAAATATTCAATACGGAAGTTTATATTATGGAGCTATTTACAAAACAAGCAATCACTGGGCAAGCGGAACGGAAATAACAACAAGAATACCCGGAGGCGCAAATGGTGCATGGATAACACCTTATACTCTTGCTCCTAACGATAATAATATTATTTACATAGGATACAGTACTTTGTGGAAGTCAAGTGATCAAGGTAATAATTTTACTAATATTGGAAATTTTGGTTCAAATTTACAATCGCTGGCTGTTGCACCTTCAAATCAGGAAGTCATATATACAGCAAATTACAACGAAATTTACAAAACAAATAACGGTGGCAATGATTGGCAAAACATTACAAATGGATTACCTGTAAGTACAACATCAATTAAATATATTTCGGTAAAAAATGATAACTCAGATGTAGTTTGGCTGGCATTGAGCGGATACAACGGTGATGGTGTTTATGAAACAATTGATGGTGGAGCAAGCTGGACAAATATATCGGAAGGATTACCAGAAATACCTGTAAATTGTATCGTTCAAAATAAACTTGAAACTACAAATGTACAACTTTATGCTGGTACTGATTTTGGTGTTTATATAAAAAACGGAACAGACAGCTGGACACTGTTTAATAACGGACTGCCAAATGTAGTTGTCTCAGAATTAGAAATATACTATGATTTTGTTGTTCCTGAGAATAGTCTTTTACGAGCTGCAACATACGGAAGAGGACTTTGGGAATCAGACATAAATTTATCTGGAAATTATGCTCCTGCAACAATTACTGGCGGTATTGAAAATATTACAATAAATTCTGCTGATGTAAGCGGTGAAATTATTGAAAATTACAACTCGCCTGTTACAAGTAGCGGTATTATTTTTAGCACTGATAATAATCTTAATATTGGCGAAGAAGGAGTAACAATTGTTGAAACTTCGCCAGTTGTTACAGACGGAACATTTACGGTTAATTTAACAGATTTACAAACTGGAACGACTTATTATTATCGTTCTTTTGCTGAAAACGGAAATGGTTTAGGCTATGGAAATATATTAAGTTTTGTTACAGAATGCGAGATTATAAACACTTTTACATGGTCTGAAGATTTTGAAAACAATGGTTCTATGCCAGATTGTTTTACAGAAGAATTTGTTTCTGGTGATAATATTTCTTGGGAATTTTATGACGGAGGACAGTCGGGAGTACCTGAATATGCACATTCTGGAATATATAATTTAACATTAAAAGATATTGATGTTGCTAATGATGAAACATTACTTATTTTACCGAAAATGGATTTAGGTGAACTAAGTAATGCGATATTACAATTTTGGCATGCTCAAAGTTCTTTATTTAGTTTTCAAGATGAATTAAGTGTTCTTTACAAAAATTCTCCAGAGGACGAATGGACAGAGATAATAACTTACAGCGAACAAATTGATGAATGGACTGAGCGGACAATATATTTGCCTAATTTATCTTCGGAATACAGTATAGCTTTCAAGGGAAATGCGCGCGGAGGTAAAGGTATATGTATTGATGATATGAGTGTTTCAGATGTCAGTGAAATTAAAGAAAATGTTAATAATGATATTCAATTTTTTCCGAACCCTACAACGGGAATAATAATAATAACAACAAAACTTAATTACAAAAATATTGTTGTTGATGTAAAAGATATAAACGGAAAAAGAATTTTTGATAAAAATTTTAAAAAATCAGATGATTGTATAATTGATTTATCGAACAATCCGCAGGGAATATATTTTATTGAAATAGATATTGATAATAAAAAATATATAGAAAAAATTGTTCTTAAATAGGCAACTGTTAATCAGAAACTGTTTTTTCCTGTAAAAAAATATAAATTAAAACAATTTTTTTTTTCATAATATAGAATCAGACAGAATCCAACTATCAATTACCAATTATATGAAAATAGTAAAATTATTTCCGACAATATGGTATTGCAACAGCAATCCGAAACAACAATTTTGGGAACGGCTACTCCGCAAACAAAGATTAAGATAGAGATTAGTCATAGCAAAAGTGTATCTGTTATAATAAATAAAGAAATACATATATCTTTTCAGCAGGAATCTGTCGGTAGTGGTTTAATTATACAACTGTTGTTGTTCCTATCTTGTTTCCTTTTTTATCAAACAAAATAAAATCATTCTTTATCCATCTTGTTTTTCCCATTACAATAGGCATAATATCTTCTGGAAACATTACATCTTTATCTAATCCGTTAAGAGTTAATAATTTATTTTTAATAATTTGAGTTCCATTTTTATCAAAAATTACTGCAAAAACTCTAATTTCATAAATATCGTATTCAAAAAAAACAGCTCCTTTGTATTTTCTATTTGGCGAACTTTTCGTCTTCAGTCTTTTAGATATCCAATTATTTTGTAAATTTACATCAAGACATTTTTTATAAGCATTGTCAAATGGCTCAGTATTCCAACCAAAATGAAGTGCTATATTTTTTGTTCCTTCGTGTAGTTCATACAAAATCATACGTTTTTTTGAATCGCTATCCAACAAAAAATATTTCTCAAAATCAAAACGCCTATGCACTGTTGCAATCTCCCAGCCGTCTTTTACCATATTTTCATAATAATACAATCTTTTTTTTATCAGTGCTTTTACTTTTTCTATTGTCTGTTTTCCAAACCGTTCTGGCGGTAATTCAGATTTATTATTTATTTCATTGTGAAGCAAAACCAATACTTTACGCCAGCGTTCTGTTTTATAATCTTTATTTATTTTTTTTCGGTATAAACTACTGACACAGTGAGTTGACAAATTAAATTTTCGTTCGGATAAAATATTTGCACCTGTATCAACAAAAATATCTGTATTTTGTAACCTCATAATATTATTTTTATTGTTAATTATTATCTTCAATTTCAGGGTTTGGTTTTTTCTGTCTTAATGGTAATCTTCCTTTTTCCTTTTTAAATTCTCTAACATATTCTTCTTCTATTTCGAGTGCTTTTTTTCTTCCTTCAATATCTTTTTTAAGTATCCTTGCAAAAAATCTTATAAAACCGTTTATCAAGTTCCATTTATTTACTTGGCTGTTTGCTCTTGGCGATGTACCGTTCTTATTCAGTTTTTGTCCACTGATGCCAAATTTAGCTGTTTCATCGTTTTTTTCAGAATCAAGTATTTCATAAACATGCTGTTTTTTTTTGCTTTTCTTTGAATTGCCGTGATGATTATCTTCCATTTATTTTAATATTAATAATTTTTCAAATTTTTCGACAAGCTCAGACTGTTCAGAACGAACCTTAACTTTGTATATGTAAACACCTCTTCCTATTCTATTTCCGAAGTCGTCTGTTCCGTTCCATGCAAATGGTCCTGCACGGTATCCGTTGGCTGTAAAGGAGTCTTCTATTGTTTTGACAAGTTTGCCCGAAACAGTAAAAATTTGTATTAATACGTCTAAATTAGTTCCAGCTTGGTTGTGTTCGAAATAAAAATCAGTATGAGTTGTAAACGGATTTGGATAATTTAATAATCTTTCTATTGATAAATTTTCAGCTTCTAAGACTACAAATTCAATATATTCTTCCGAAGAATTATTGTAAACGTCCCAAGCTTTAAATTTTAAATTATGATTACCTGTTTCCAAATCAAACAAAAAATGTTCAACTGTTCCGCTTTGATAACTATCCATATCTGCACGATAATCGTTATTTAGCAACATAACACTTTTGGCATCACTGTTAAGAATGGCTGTAATTTCGTGTCCTATTCCGCCTGTTGAAGTGTTTATACCGTTTTTGTCCCAAAGTTCTGCATAAATTTTAGGATTTTTATCTGTTATTCCACCTGAGACAAAATTGTTATCGTTCATAAATAATTTTATTATAGGTCCTTCGTTGTCAATTTCGTGGTCGTTTTCGAAATCTCCGACAAGGAAATCAATAGAAGCTCCTTTTGCATCAATAATTCCGTTCTCAGCATAATAACTCACTTTTCCAGTATCTACATTTAGTCTAATATCCTTAGGAACAATAAACGAAAAACTAAACTCGCCATTTTTCACACTTGCTTTTCCCCTATATATAATGTTGTTACGTGTTTTGTATTGAAAAACTCCGCCACCGTCGTTGTTTAATGTTGAAATATCTTGTTTTTTATCAAAAACAGTAGGATAAATAATACCATTAAAACCTGTCATTTTGTTATTCTGGTTATCCTGAATTTCGCCTGTAAATGTTACTTTTTCAAGAGCCTTAATAGTATCTATTGTCGTTGACTGTCCGTTTATTGTGTTTGTAACAACATTATATTTTGCATACGCAAGTTCAAGAGCTGGGTCGCCGAGCAGAAAAAATATTTTATTATTTATCTTGTTTGTAAGTTGATTTTTTGTAATCCTACTTATATCACCAAGTCTATATCGTTTACCGTTTTCATCGTTTGCAAAAACTGTTTCATAGAATCTTTTTGTCAATTCGGCATTTGAAACTATATACGCTAATCTTGCTGTTGTAAACATAGCTATTGCGCCACCGTTTGGATTATTAAAAATACGCTCTCCAGCAGATAAAAAATTATATTTGTCAAAAGGTGTAAATTCACATGTTGCCGTTACAAACATAGGTAATTTGTTTTTATTTGTCCAGCTTTCTATTTCGTTTATTGTAAGCACTCGCTCGTCTGCCCAGCCTTTATCTCCACCGTGTCCAGTGTAATTTATCAGCAAAGCACCTTTCTGAACTCTGTTTGTTATAGCCTTGTTAACGTCTGGATATCTTTCGCCTCCTGAAACGGTAAGCTGTTTGTGAGCATCAAAGTATATTTTTTCAATATTAAAATGTTTGTAATGTTTACTTATATATCGTGTCAATACATCTGTATCGTGCATGTGAACTACTCCGTTTTCGTCGTCTGCAACAAAACATAAATCATTTTGCCAATCACCGAAATTCTCTGGTTTTAAATATGTTTTTATTTTATTGATATAATCGCTAGCCTGTTTACTTGTATTTACTGGAATTCTTCCAATTCCTATATCCAAAAGACCGTGTAAAGAATCATTATATTCACCTTCACCGTCATCAAGATAACCAAAAAAATCATCACTTGTGTAAGAACCTGCTTCGCTGTAAGAGTTAATAGATTGATATGTTAATATATAATTGTCGTATTCTTCTGGCTCGCCTTTATTCATAAACGAACCGTCTCCAAATAATAGTAAATATTTTAACGATTTTTCAGTTGTTCCTTTTTCATAAATACATTTTGCAAAATTTCTTATTGCAGATACATCAGGAGCGCCAGCTGAAAATTCATTATAAATTTGTTCTGGATTTACAATTACAATATTCATATTATCACGGTTCTCGTGTATTTCTTTTAGCTCAACAGCCTGCTGGTAAAAATCATTATGACAAACAATAATCATATCTGTGTTTTCTGATATACCGTGTAAATTTTGGTTATCTATTCTGATTATATCTTCCGCTACAATATTTTTACATTTATTTTCATCGAATGCAACAAATTCTCTTAACTCTGTTGTTTCGAGTTTAAAAGTTTGTAAACTTCCCGCAATATTTGTATTAATTTGTTTTGGTTCTACTGGATTTGTTATATCCCAGATTTTAACAGAGCTTCCAGCATTCGACAGATTAAATTTACTAATATTATTTAGTCCAACTGTCTCCAAATTTCTGAAACTTATCAGACTATCCGTAAATCGCAGTTCCGATTTTGTATTAATAACAATATAATCGAGCCAGCCCTTCCAGCTCGGATTTGAACCTCTATTGTAAGTAATATTTACAATAATATTTTTGCTTGTTCCAGTTGTTATATCAAAATCAATTTCATCTGTACGTGCAGGAATATATTCTCCGTTTGCACCGATTTCTAAACTGTTACTGACACCACTGCATTCTACCGTAAAGCTACTTGCCAAGGATGACGCTCCTGCTACTCTAACTTCAATATTAGCTGTCGAATTATTTAATAAATTAGGAAAATTAAACGAAAAAGACTGCGAAAGTTGTACATCAAACAGTTCGCCGTAAAATGTTCTTCCTGATTTAACTATATTATAAGCATCAAGATTGTGCCTGCTGTAAGAATTATAAAAGTTTACGTTGTTTGTTTCGTTTTGTGTGTTCGAATTTATTGTTTGAACAGTGTTTGCTGTTCCGCTGTTGTAATCAGATGTTATGAAATAATACGAATAATCTGAATATAAATGATCTACCGGCTTAAATTTTTCCTGCTCTGCATTGTAATCCCATCTGTCAATACCTTTCGCATAAAAAATAACAGAGTTTTCATTTTTTACAATATCACATTCCTGCAAATCATCTGGACTATTATTTGTAACAAGAAACGAAAGCATTCCTTTTGGGTTTCCAAAAATACGAACGTTTTCTGGGTTTTCAATTCCGATATTTTGAAGCTCCTCGTATGTAATTTTATATACAGCACTTTCCCGAATTTTTATTTTAAAAAAAGTTCCGTTTGCAAGCACCGATTTTTCAGCATAAATACGTTTTTTATTTCTAATTTTAGTAGATTTTTTTTCTATTTTCAAATCAAAAGAAATAAGTTTTTCTATTTTTCCAGTATTTTTATTACGTCTTAGTGGCAATATTTTTACAGTCAAATACGGAACTTTACGATTGTAAAGAAAATGAGATTCAAAGTTCAGGTTTTCAGGAATTTCATCAGTTCTTTTTACATTTTTTAATTCTGTCTCGCTAAAAACCTTAAACAATGGATTTTCAAGTTTTACAGAATATTCTCCTTTTGGATATTTTTTTAAATTTATTGTTTCATAAAAATAAGGAAAGGCATATTTAAACCCGATATGTTCTGCTCCTTCAAAATTAAACAACGACCATGATGTCAAACTATCATTGCAAATTTTATTATTTTTCCATTTTATTTGTCTCGATAGCGTCTGTGCCGTAAGTGAAGTAAAAAAAGAGATGAGAACAAAAGTTCCGATAATTCCGATTAATTTCATATTTTCAAATTTTTTATTATTATAGTTGTTTTTTTAATTTCGTTCTTTACTATTAATAACTCCATCGAAATATGTAACCTGAAACTCGATTCTTCTATTTCTTTGGTGTTCTTCTTCTGAGCATTCTACTCCGTCTGCACATCTGTTTTTAAGTTTTGTTTCGCCGTATCCTTTCCATTTCAGTCTATTTTTATTAATACCTCTTTCGGTAAGATATTTAACGGCTGATTTAGCTCTATTTCTCGATAATATTACATTATATTTATGTGAAGCTCTTGAGTCTGTATGTGCTGCGAGTGTTCCTTTCATGTTCGGATATTTCGTCAGAAGTCCCAAAAGTATATTAAGGTCTGATGTTGCGTCTGCTCTTATGTAGTATTTATCAAGGTCGAAATAAATATTATAAAGTTCAATTACCATTCCGTCAACTATTATCATATCAGGTGAAAGAGGGTTGTTTATTGTTGGATTACTTCCCGTTGGATTGTTTACTGCTGGATTGCTTCCTGTTGGATTGTTTACTGTTGGATTGTTTACTGCTGGATTGCTTCCTGTTGGATTAATTACAGTTGTTATTGAAGATGTAACATTTACTGTTCCGTCTGTGAATGGATTTATAAAAACAAGTGGAATAATTAAAGTATCTTTACAATTCAAGAAGTTACTTTTTAATGTTGAGAAATCGAAATAAGCATCTTGAAAATTTTTCTTTGATGCATGAATCCTGTAGTAACAATTTTTTTCTATATCCTCCGAAGTAAAATATCCGTCTTTTTCTGTAACGAACTCAAATTCTTTTCCTGAACATAGGCTCACCATTTTAACATTTACATCTTCTAATGGGTTTCTATAAAGTTTATTTATAATTTTCCCACAGATATTTGGAGAGTTATTTTTTTTGTTTCTTTTTTTTACTTTTTTATTATTTTTCTTTCCTTTTCTAATAATAATTTTTATATTTTGGTCGAAAGAATATATATTGTCTTCTCCTTTTCTGTTAGAAGTGAAATAACCACCTGTGTAATCGCATTTTATAATTAAACCAAAATCGTCTGCTGGTCCATTTATTGGAGTTCCAACATTTTCTATATCAGTCCATTCATTGTTTTCGTAATATGCTTTAAAAATATCGAGGCTACCAAAACCAACATGCATATTTGAAGCGAAGAATAGATTATCAGAACAATCAAGAGTCGGGAAAATTTCATTACCTGGAGTGTTAATAACATCTCCGAGATTCTCTGGAACACCCCATACATTTCCAATAATTTTTGATATATACAAATCCATTCCGCCGTATCCGCCAGGCATATCCGATGCAAAAATCATAAAAGTCTCATCTGATGACAAAGCTGGATGACAAACAGAATATTCATTGTTATTTATAGATAAATATTCTGGCATTTCCCATTTCCCGTCAATATTATTTGCACTAAAAATTGATAATTTTGTATTATTATTTTTATCATACTTTCTTTTTTTCAGAACATTATTTTTTGTAAAATATATTTTTTTGAAATCTTTTGTAAAAACCAATGGTCCTTCATGAAAAGGTATTTTAGAATCTGGGAAAAATCTGACTGGTTTATCAAACTGACCTTCGCCTTGCTCATTTACCGAGAACAATTTTAAATAATTATCTCCTGTCCATCTGTCTTTTTTTTCACCTTCGTATTTTCTATTTGAAACGAATACAACTGTATTTTCATTATAAAATGAAGGGCTTAAATCCAGCTTATCTGTATTAAATGGTACTTCCTTAATTCCGAATAAATGTGGAGGCATTCCGTTTTCGTGTAGTTCTTTACAGTATTCTGCAAAATTTATTGCCAACGTTGCGTCTTCCGATGATGCTGCTGTATTTGCATAAATTTCAAACCATCTTTTTGCTTTTAAATATTTTGAATTACTCAACAAAGACTGTGCATAATACAACTTGCATTGTGGGTTTATATTGTAAACAACAGCTTTGGCAAACCATAACTCTGCTTCCACAGATTTTCCGTTCAACCTATAAGCATTTGCCAAATTATAAAGAGCTTCACCATTTTGATTATCTCTTTCAACTACTTTTTTTAATTTTGGAATCGCTTCCCAGTACGAATAATGAGTATAAAATTCCTCAGCATCTTTCTTTTGTGCATTTACACTGCAGACAATAATCAATAATATAAAAAATAAAAATATAATCTTTCTCATAATAAAAATTTAATTGGTTTTTTGATTTTATAAAGTGAATTTATTATTTAGTTGATAGTATGAAAACATAAAATAATCTCACAATTAAAAAAAAATAAATAAGATTTATATGTTCTAAGTAATAGTTAAAAAATAACTTCATGATTTGTTTTTGTAAAATACTTACTATCAGGTATAAACCAATTCGTAATTCGTAATTTATAATTCGTAATTTACTAAACTACATAATAAATAATATTCTGAAAAATTTATTAATAAATACAGAATATTAATTGTAATAAGTATTGGTCTTAAGTTCTTTTTCTAAAATATCATCAAGAAGTTTTGTTAGCTTATCTATTTTTGTTCTATGAAGTCCCGAAATACTTATCGGCGGAAAATTAAAAGTTTTTCCTCTTTTTTTTGCAACAAATTTAATTTCTTTTTTTAATCCTAAGAACGATTTTTCTATAGTATAAGATGATAAATTAACCGTTGGAATTTTAAAAAACCTGTATTTTCTTACAAGAGGATGTGCTGTATAATACCTTATTGTTATTGAGTTTCCTTTTGTGTTTATACTAAAATAATTTAATTTTATAATAAGCATAAATAAATATGCTGATATTGTTAGACAAATTACAATAAAAATTAAATCTTTAATATATTGCCTGCTGTATTCTATGTAATTGTAAGCTATCATAGTTCCGATAAAAGTAAACATAATTAGGTATGCCATTCTTACTTTTGCTGTTCTTAGTCTATTTTCAATAATCATAATTTATAATTTTTTACGTTAATAAAATGTCTTTTATATTATTATATTGGTTGTTTGTTGTAATAGTTTTCTATTTTAATATTATTAAATAACTTTGTGGCAAATATAAATTAAAATTTAATAACAAAAAAAATAACGTTATGATTAAGAAGTTTTTTGTAATTTTTATTGCTTTTGCACTTGTATTGAATACATCTGTAAAAGCGGAAGGAGATGACGAAGGAATGTGGCTTCCACTTTTGGTTCAAAAGTTGAACATGAAAAAGATGAAAAAGATGGGTTTAAAATTAAAAGCAGAGGATATTTATAGTGTGAACAAGAGTAGTTTGAAAGATGCAATAATTTCGTTGGATTATGGTTCGTGTACAGGTGAGATTGTTTCAGCAAAAGGATTATTTTTAACAAATCATCATTGCGGGTATGGTGAAATTCAGGCTCATAGCTCTGTCAAGAATGACTACCTAACAGATGGATTCTGGGCTAAAACAATGAAAGATGAATTACCAAATCCGAGCAAAGTTGTTTCATTTCTCATTCGTATTGAAGATGTTACTGATAAAATCAATTCAAAATTAGACGATGATATGAGCGAAGATGCACGAAGATTGATGATAAAAAACATATCAAAAAAACTTGAAGCTGAAGCAAAAGGAGATTCTCATTACGAGGTAAAAGTTCAATCTTTTTTTAAAGGCAATGATTTTTATTTGTTTGTTTATGAAACATTTAAAGATGTACGTCTTGTAGGTGCGCCTCCATCTTCGATAGGAAAATACGGTGCGGATACTGATAATTGGATGTGGCCTCGTCATACTGGCGATTTTTCGATGTTCAGAATATATTGCGGACCAGATGGAAAACCTGCTGAATATTCGGAAGAAAATATTCCTCTTAAAGTTAAGCATTACTTGCCTGTATCTATCAAAGGAGTTGAAAAAGACGATTTTGCTATGGTATTTGGCTATCCGGGAAGCACGACAAGATATTTGTCTTCTTGGGGTGTGGAACAAACAATGGAAAACGAAAATAAAATAAGAATAAAATTAAGAGGATTGAAACAAGAAATTATGAAATCCGAAATGGATAAAAGCGATGCTGTGAGAATAATGTACGCATCAAAATATTCACGCTCTACGAATTATTACAAATATTCGATAGGACAAAATAATGGATTAAAAAATCTTAATGTTATTGCAAAAAAACAAAAAATAGAAGAAGACCTTACAAAATGGATAGACGCAAAAAGCAAAAGAAAAGATAAATACGGGAACTCGTTATCATTGATTAAAAATAGCGTAAAAGAAGGAAATAAATACAATATTATTTCAAATTACTGGTTCGAGTCGTTCTGGGGCGGTGCCGAAGCAATTAAGTTTTCATTAAATAATTCACGAGGACTGGGAGAAGCAGTTGGTAATAAAGAACTAATGGACGAGTTAAAAAAAGAAGCAGATGATTTCTTTAAAAACTATTATCAGCCAATAGATATTAACATTTTCGTTACAATGATGAATACTTATAAAAAAGATATAGACAAAGAATTTTATCCAGAATTTTTTACGGAAGTTGACAATAAATATGGAGGCAATTTCAGAAAATACGCCGAAGACGTATTTTCAAAATCTGTATATACAGATAAAAAAAGGTTTGATAAATTCTTTAAAAATGTTGATGTCTCAACTTTGAGTGATGACCCAATGGTTAAAATAGCTGGCGATATTTTGAAAATATATTTTGATGTTAGAGAAAAGACAAATAAAATAAATGATAATCTTACAAAAGGAGAACGTTTATTTGTGGCGGCACTTCTGAAAAAAGAAAAAAAGAAATCGCATTATCCTGATGCAAATTCTACAATGCGTTTAACTTATGGCAAGGTAGGAGATTACGAGCCGCGCGATGCAGTTATTTACAAACATTACACTACGCTTGAGGGATACATGGAAAAAGAAGACCCAACAAATGAAGAATTTTTTGTGCATAAAAAATTAAAAGAACTTTATAATAAAAAAGATTACGGAGAATACGGTCATAAATTGCCAAACGGTGATGTTGAAATGCGTGTTTGTTTTACTACTGATAATGATATTACGGGTGGTAATTCAGGAAGTCCAGTAATTAACGGAAATGGTGAACTAATAGGTATTGCTTTCGATGGAAACTGGGAAGCGATGAGCGGAGATATTGCATTTGAAACAGAACTACAAAAATGTATAAATGTTGATATTCGTTATGTTCTTTTTGTTATTGATAAATATGCTGGCGCTAAACGACTTATTAAAGAAATGAAAATTGTTAAATAAATAATAGATTTTTAGATATTCCATTATTTGTATAATTAATGGAATATCTAAAATATTTTAATATTTTCTGTTTCTGTTACCTCTTTTTTTGCGGTTTCTCCAATCTGATTTTGGTGGATGCGCACCTTTTTTTTCTGATTTAGAAAGCTGTACATCTAATTTTATACCTTTGTAATTTGCGCCGTTGAATGCTTTTACAACTTTACTCTCGTAATCATTTTCTATTTCAAAGAAAGAAAAGTTTTTCAAAATATCAATCTTTCCAATACTTATATCTCTATTTTTCATACAATCGTTTACAAGTCCTATCATTTCGGCTGTCGATAGTTTATCTCTTTTTCCTATATTAATAAAAAATCGGGCATATCCGGGCTGGTCTCTTCTTGCTCGTTTACGCTGTTTGCCGCTGTCATTGCGACTTCCTATATTACGTTCATTTTTATTCATATTCAGATCACCAGCATCTTTGTAATATTTCAAAAAACGATTAAATTCAACAGAAACAAAACGTTTTATCAACTCTTCGTGTTCAAAACGTTCAAACTTTTGATAAATCATAGGAAGATATTTTTCTATCTGCGCCTCGTCGATTTCAACATTTTCAATTTTATCTATCAAATTAAAAAGTCTTTTTTCGCAAATTTCTGCTCCTCCTGGTACTTTATTGAACTGAAATTTTTTGCCTGTTATTCGTTCTAAACTAATAACTTTTCTACGTTCACGCTGGCTCATTATAGATATTGACAAACCAAATTTACCTGCTCTTCCAGTACGACCGCTACGATGAATATACATTTCGGTTTCATCTGGCAGGTTGTAATTGATAATGTGAGTTAGGTCGTTTACATCTAAACCTCTTGCTGCAACATCAGTAGCTATAAGTAATTGTAAGTTTCCTTTTCTGAAACGAGACATTACATTGTCGCGCTGTGCTTGCGATAAATCGCCGTGAAGTGCATCAGCGTTGTAACCGTCGTTCATAAGTTTTCCGGCTATATCTTTTGTTTCAGCTCTTGTTCTGCAAAATACAATACCATAAATATCTGGATTAATATCAGCCAGACGTTTAAGAGTAAGATATTTATTTGAGGCGGTCACTACATAGTAATGATGTGAAACGTTGTCGGCACCTTTATTTTTTTGTCCTATTGTTATTTCTTCTGGTTTGGTCATATACCGTTGTGCTATGCGACGTACATCACGAGGCATGGTCGCCGAGAAAAGCAGTGTTTGTTTTTCTTCGGGTGTTCCGCTGAGTATAGCATCTAATTCTTCTTTGAAACCCATATTCAACATCTCATCGGCTTCGTCAAGCACCAACCAACGAAGCGCATTAAACTTCAAAACCTTGCGTTTAAGAAGGTCTAATGTTCTTCCAGGTGTTCCAACAACTATATGTACTCCTTTCTTTATTGTCTTTATCTGTATTGCAATGTTTGCACCACCATAAACAGCTATCGTTTTTACTTTATCTGAATATTTTGAATAAAGTTTTATGTCACGTGTAATTTGAATACAAAGTTCGCGAGTGGGAGCCAAAATAAGAGCATGTATATTATTATTATTTGTGTCTATTTTTTGAATAAGCGGCAAACCAAATCCAGCTGTTTTGCCAGTACCTGTTTGTGCAAGGGCAATTAAATCTTTTTCGGAATTTAAAATTAGAGGAATTGTTTCTTTCTGCACAGGCGTAGGTTCAACAAACCCAAGCTCTCCTATCGACTTAATAATAGAATCATCAAGTCCTAACTGAGTAAATACTTCCATTCTTTTTTTTCTTGTTATAAGTTCTGTGTTTTTTCGACACACAGTAACTAAATTATTAAATAAATAGTTTTTCGGCAGAATATAGAAGTAAGTATATAAAATCTAATAAAAAATCCTCCAGATGCTACCGCATTGTAAAATTGTCGCAAAAGTAAAGTTTATTTTGTAAAATACAAAAAATTAATTTATTATTTTATGAAAAATACTATTTATCGTATAATTTTATTGTATTAAAATTTAGTGTTTTTTCATAAAATCCCTAAATTATTTATAAGTAGTCTTACAAAAGTTTTTCGTCTTTAAATAATGTTTGTGGAAAGTATGTGATTAATTTCAGTAAAAGATTTAAATAAAATATGGAAAATTTTTTGTAAAGCTACTTAGGAGATTGCATTTGTAATAATAATAAAGCAAATATCAGGTAAAAACACAAGACATTTGCAAGTAATAAATTCAGATAATCCCTGCATATTTTCGAGAGATTCTAATTCGTTTATCAACTCTGTTGCTAATTTTTTTTCTGCTTCTGTCATGATACTTTTTTATTTAATTAAGTTAATATAGAAAATCAACTTCTGGAAACAACATTTAGTAAATTACGAATTATAAATTATGAATTACGAATTGGTTTACACCTGATAATAAATATTTTACAAAAAACAAATTATGAAGTTATTTTTTAACCATTACTTATTCATAAAATTAATTAAAAGTTCTAATTTTTAAATAATATTACAATTTATTATGACATGTATTAAAAAAATTATATTTTTGTTTTTTGAAAAAAAAATGTATTACCATTTATCAATATAATAAGAAATAAAATAATGAGCAATATTTTTATCAGTTACGCAAAACAAGACAAAGTAATTGCCAGAAAGATAGTTACAAGATTAGAATCTGGTGGAATTTCATGTTGGATTTATCCAAGAAATGTAAAGGATTCTTCAAATAGAACGAAAGAGACAATAGAAGCTGTAAGAAAAAATGATATTTTTATAATAATTCTATCGAAATTTTCTGAAAATTCAAAAGACCAAAAAGCACAAATCGCAAAAGCCATTGAAGCAGGAATACCAATAATTCCTATAAAAATAGGAGCGCTTATGAGTTCGCTGACAATGGATTATTTCCTACAAACACTTGAATGGGTCGATGTTTATGGAGATGGTTTTGAGACAGCTTATGAAATACTTCTTGAAATTATTGACGAAATATTTGATAAAGACAAGTCTTTGAAATTAAATCAAACAAAAGATAAAATAACTGACTCAAATAATAAAAAATATAATAATAATTATATTATTGCAGCGGTAGTAACAATGATTATTGCAGTAGCAATAATATTTTATGTATTCAAAAATGATAATAAAAAACAGGTAAAAAATAATATATTGAACCAAAATACACAAATTGATAATGACTTAGATAAAGTATCATTAAGCTCTTCTGATAAGAAACTTGTTGGCAGATGGAGAATTTTGGATTATAAAGACTCACGTATTATTCCTGAAAAAGATAGAGAACAAACAGAAAAAGCAATTGAACAAACAAAGAAAAATGGTATGCTGATTTTTCAGGCAAATAAAGTTTTCAGAAGACTTGGATTCTCAAACCAAGAACAAAATGCTATGTGGGAATTTAGTGAATACGAAAAAAAAATATTTTTAAAAGTAAACGATAGAACAGAAATAATGCACCTCGCTTCTTTTTCTGACAGTTTAATGACAATGATTATTCAAGAACCAATAGAAAAAGAAAAACAACCAATTACAACAAAAATTATATTTAAAAAAGAACAGTAAGATAAATTATAAATTACGAATTGGTTTACACATAATTTTACAAAAAACAAATCAGAAAGTTATTTTTTAACAATTACTAATGTAACATATTTTTATTTTATTTGTTTGTAAAACAGTTAATTATAATTTCATTTCAATATCTTTATGATTTATAATTTGTAATTATTCAATAAATTTTTTATCTTTGTAAAAAAATTAAATAAAAATTATATATGATTGATTTTTCATTAACAAAAGAACAACAGGGTATCGTTGATAAATATAGGGATTTTACAAATAGAGTAATTATTCCAAATAGAGCAAAGTACGATGAATTGGCAGAGTTTCCATGGGATGTTGTAAAACAGGCTTATGATGAGGGTTTAATGAACGGACCAGTAGCAAAAGAATTTGGCGGGAACGGTTTCAGTATTTTAGATTCTGCTCTTTCATCAGAAGAAACGGGTGCAGGTTGTATTGGTATAGGTATCAGCATTGATGCAAACACACTTGCGCTAACACCTTGGGTGTTAGGTGCAACACGTGAACAAAAGAAAAAATATATTGGCGAACTTATCGAAAGAAAAGCTGTTGCTGCGTATTGTCTTACTGAGCCTAATGCTGGTTCTGATGTTGCTGGAATAAAAACATCGGCAATAAAAAAAGGAGACAAATACATAATAAACGGTCATAAACGATTTATTACAAATGCAGAAGTAGCTTCATATTTGACTGTTTTTGCTATTACAGACCCCAAAAGAGGAGCAAGAAGTCTAACAACATTTCTCGTTCCTGCTGACTTACCTGGAATAGAAATTAAACCGCGAATGCAAAAGATGGGACAAAGAGGGTCTGTACAGAACGAAATTTTGTTTCACGATGTCGAGCTTCCAGTTGAAAATATTATAGGACGCGAAGGACAAGGTTTTATTTTTGCAATGAAAACATTCGACAGAACAAGAACAGGAGTAGCAGCACTGAGCCTTGGAACAGCTCGTTCGGCTTTTGAAATATCAAAAAACTGGGCTAAAAATCGTATCCAATTCGGAAAACCAATTTCTGCAAATCAGGCAATAGGATTTATGCTTGCTGAAATGGCTACAAAAATAGAACTCGCAAGACTAATAACTTGGAAAGCTGCTTGGTACTACGATAAAGGTTTCAGAACACCCGGAACATTATCGGCGATGTCAAAATATTATGCCTCTGATATTGCTATGGAAGTTACAACTGATGCAGTTCAAATTATGGCAGGAGACGGATATTCAAAAGATTATCCAGTAGAAAAAATGATGAGAGATGCAAAACTTTGTCAAATATACGAAGGAACAAATCAAGTACAAAGACTCGTTATTTCAAAAGGAATATTAAAATAATTCTTAATTTATAATTGACGATTAGGGCAAACGCATCAAAATATTTAAGTACTGAAAATCAAGGAATTACTATTTTGAAAATAGTGATAATCAAGTATGATTTGTTTTTGATGTGTTTACCTTAATAAAAATTGGAAAAAAATATTATAATGTCAGCAGCTAGAACAGTAAATTCACAAAATCATCATTGGGGAACACCTTCCAAATATGTAAATGCCGTAAAAAAGATTTTTAACGGAGTGATTGATTTAGACCCATGCTCAAATGAATATTCAATTGTTAATGCAAAAACTGAATATAAATTACCTAAAAATGACGGACTTAAAGAGAACTGGAATTTTCCTACAATATATGTTAATCCACCTTATGGAGCAGACAGAGAACGTGGCACAACTATAAAAAAATGGCTTGCACAATGTGTTATAGCAAATAGAGATTACAACTCAGAAATTCTTGCATTAGTGCCTGTTGCAACAAATACAGGACATTGGAAACAGAGTGTTTTTGGAAAAGCAACAGCAATTTGTTTTTTATATGATACTCGATTAAAATTTCTAATTAACGGAGTGGAAGAAAAAAAAGGAGCTCCTATGGCTTGTGCAATGGTTTACTGGGGAAATAATCACAATAAGTTTGAAGATATTTTCTTAGAATTTGGAGCAGTAATTAATATTTCAAACTTAAAAACAAAAAAAATAGCAAAAGACAGAATAATAAATAAATTAGAAATGTAACAAGACAAAGTATTAGAGCAAACGTATAAAAATATTTATAAGAATAAATAGTATGCCTGTGTAGTTACGAAAAAATAAAGATTTACAGATTAAAGAAATTGAAAATATAGAAAACATAATCCTAATAATTTCTTATACAATTTAACAAAAAAAATAATTGACAAACTATTTATTCTCTCACATTGCGTAAGAAAATTTTAATCAAAACAATTTCTCAATTTTTTTTTATTATACTCATTTATTTTTATATCTTTGCAAAAATTTGCTAGAAATTAGCAAAAGATAACTAAAATAACTTTCTGATTTGTTTTTTTTGTAAAATACTTATTATCAGGTGTAAACCAATTCGTAATTTCCTAAGAATCATAAGGTGTTTTTTTGACATTACTAACCAAACTAAAAATTTAAAAGATAATGAAAACAATAGAGAACAACGACAAAAGAAATAAAGAACTCGAAGAAGAAATGTTTGATAACAAACAAGAATTTTCTGATAGTAGTATTAATATAAATACCAATAATAAAAAGGAAGAGCTTATTGTAGAAACTGAAACAGAAGACAAAGAAAGCAAAAAGTTAGAAGAATCGTTTGATAGCCATCATGAGCTTGCCGAAAATATTAATGCAAATATACAATACAAAAGTGAGCTAAAGAAATTAGAGAAAGATATTGAGGACAAAGATAAAGAAAGCAAAAAATTAGAAGAAGATTTATTTGACAGCCATCATGAGCTTGCCGAAAATATTAATGCAAATATACAATACAAAAGTGAGCTAAAGAAATTAGAGAAAGATATTGAGGACAAAGATAAAGAAAGCAAAAAATTAGAAGAAGATTTATTTGACAGCCATCATGAGCTTGCCGAAAATATTAATGCAAATATACAATACAAAAGTGAGC
>JAOZMB010000008.1:0-21223 GCA_029934515.1 Bacteroidales bacterium | reverse complement strand
AAATATACAATACAAAAGTGAGCTAAAGAAATTAGAGAAAGATATTGAGGACAAATACAAAAAAAGTAAAAAATTAGAAGAAGATTTATTTGACAGCCAGTATGAGCTTGCCGAAAATATTGATGCAAATATTCATTATGAACGAGAACTATCTGCTGTAAAAAGTATAAATGATTTTTCGCAAAACGAAGAAGATGAAGCAAAATCTAATTATGATACAGAAAAAAAATTGATATTATTCAGATTATTTTCAATAACTGGTTCAATAATAATATTAATTGCTTTTATATTTTTAATGTATTATTTTACAAAATAATATAAAAAACAGCATAAAAAAATTGATATTATAAAAATAATCAAATAATTTTATGCTGTTTTAAATTATATAAAATCTGTGAACCTGAAGGGATTCGAACCCCTAACCTCCTGATTCGTAGTCAGGTGCACTATCCAGTTATGCTACAAGTCCAAAAATACTCTGCAAAGATATATTATATATTTTATATAACAAAATTTTTTATAAAAAATTAAATATGGTTCAGGTTTATCTATCGCTTGGAAGCAATATTATTCCACGAAAATATTATATTGCTGAGTCAATTAAATTATTAGAACGAAAAATTGAAAAATTTTCATATAAATCATCTATTTACGAAACAGACTCATGGGGATATAATGACAAGCCATATTTAAATAAAATCGTTTCGTGCAAAACAAATATTAATCCTTATGAAATACTTAAAATAATAAATAATATTGAAAAAGAACTTGGAAGAAAAATAAAAACAAAAAAAAATAAAAATGGAAAATACATATATGATGAACGTACAATTGATATAGATATACTTTTTTATGGTTCATTAATATTAAAATCAGAAAAACTAACAATACCGCACCAAAGACTACATCTAAGAAATTTTGTGTTGAAACCATTAAACGAAATTGCACCAAATTTTGTCCATCCTGTTATTAGAAAAAAAATTTCATTAATAACTAAAAATTGTAAAGATAAGCTCAAAGCTGAACGTAAATAGTGTAAAATAACATTTCTGGTTGTTGAATAAGTGCCATAACTTCCGAATTTAATAATATTTTTATAAATAGTTTGTTTGATGATTTTCACAATATGAAAGTTGAGCAATAAAAATTATTTTTAATAAATCTATTAATTTTTAACTTTGCCAGCATATAAATGTCAGCAAAATCAAAATGAAAACAACACTATTTTTAATTATTATTTTTGCTACAGGAAGTTTATTTGCACCTGCCAAGCACAAAGCATAATTATTTCTAATACGATTAAATAAAATTATCACTGATTATTATTAATAAATTTAATTTTTAATTAAAAAAAATGGACTATTTAATATTAAAATTAAAAGAACAAATCATAGATGCTCTTAATCTCGATGATATGGAGCTTGATGAGATAGGAACAAACGAGCCACTCTTTGGAGACGGACTTGGTTTAGATTCAATTGATGCTTTAGAGTTAATTGTTTTGCTTGAAAAACACTATGGAATAAAAATAGATAACCACAAAAGTGGACAAGAGATTTTTTATTCTGTAAAAACTATGGCAGAATATATAATTGAAAATGAATAATCGTATAACAAGCTTTTAGGTTGTTGTACTTGCGCCAGTCAGGTGTTTTCACTTGACAAGCGCAAATAAATCTGTGTAAAATCCGTATAATCAGTGTTCTTCCGTGTTCCTATTACTCTAATCAATAATTTATAACTATAAAAATAAAGTATTTGAAAAAAAAAATATACATAACCGGCATCGGTATAATAACCGCAATAGGAAATAATGTTTCAGAGAACCTTAATTCTTTGATAAACAAAAAGACTGGTATAGGACATATTACACACTTTGACACGGTTCACAAAGCTGACATTCCTGTTGGCGAGGTCAAATTAAGCAATGTAGAACTTCTTCGTTTGCTTGGTTTGTCTCCTTCGGATAACGCATACACACGTACCGCATTACTTGGCATGACAGCCGCTTTCCAAGCCGTTAATAATTCTGGAATAACTGAAATCGGAAAATACAAAACAGGTATTGTTTCATCTACAACTGTTGCTGGAATGCGAGAGACAGAAAATTATTATAGAAATTTTCAAGCCTCTAACTATTCAAATGATTATATCAAAACACATGAAGCTGGAGATAGCACAGAAAAAATTGCTGATTTTCTTGGTATCAAAAATATTGTATCTACCATAAGTACAGCCTGTTCATCATCATCAAACGCAATAATGTTTGGGGCAAGGTTGATAGAGCATGGTTTTGCAGAACGTATAATAGCTGGAGGCAGTGATTCTTTATCTAAATTTACAATAAACGGTTTCAATACTTTAAAGATTCTCGACAGTGATATTTGCAAGCCTTTTGATGATAATAGGTGTGGTTTGAATCTTGGCGAAGGCGCAGCATTTATTGTTCTTGAGTCTGCTGATATTGTTAAAAAAGAAGGCAAATCTCCTCTTGCCGAACTTTTATCTTATTCCAATATCAATGATGCTTTTCATCAGACCGCTTCTTCGCCTGACGGTAAAGGAGCTTTTACTTCTATGCAAGAAGCACTTCGAAGAGCATCACTGACTCCCAAAGATATTGATTATATCAATGTTCACGGCACTGGAACTTCAAACAACGATTTATCCGAAGGACGCGCCATAGAAAAATTATTTAAATATAATATACCAAAGTTCAGTTCTACGAAATCATTTACCGGTCATACTCTTGCAGCTGCTGGTGCTGTTGAGTCTGTTTTTTCTATTTTGTCAATAAAAAATAAAATGATTTTTCCGAATATTAATTTTAAAAAGAAAATGAAAGAACTTGATTTAATTCCAGAGACAAAACTGATAAAAAATATTAATGTAAATAAAATAATGTCAAATTCTTTTGGTTTCGGAGGTAATTGTACTTCATTGGTCATCGGAGACTGCTAATTTTAAAACAAATAAATGTATGCAAACATTATTTCCAGAACTAAAAATATTAAAAGTAAAACCATTTATAAAGTGGGTCGGCGGTAAAGGACAATTATTAAATTCAATTAATAATCATTATCCTATCGAACTAAAACAAGGTAAAATTAATAAATACTACGAACCTTTTCTTGGAGGTGGTGCTGTTTTTTTTGATATAATTAAAAAATATAATATAAAAACTGCTTATTTATCAGACCTTAATGAAGAATTAATTCTCGTTTATAAAGTTGTTCAGAGAAATGTATATGATTTAATTGAACTTTTAGAAAAATATAAAAAACAATACAGTAAATTAACAAAGAAAGATAGAAATGATTTATTTTATTCTATTAGATTGAGTTACAATATAAATAGGTTTAATATTAATCATAAAAAATATTCAGAACTTTGGATACCGCGAGCCGCCCAGATGATTTTTTTAAATAAAACATGTTTTAACGGTTTGTATAGATTAAATAGGAAGGGAAAGTTTAATGTTCCTTTTGGTAAATATGAAAGACCAAAATTTTATGATAAAGAAAATTTAATAAATGTCTCAAAAGTATTACAAAAGGCAATAATAAAAGTTGCCGATTTTTCAAATTTAAAAGATGAGGTAAATAAAAATGCTTTTGTTTATTTTGACCCTCCTTATCGTCCAATAAGTAAGACTTCGAGTTTTACATCTTACACAGGTAAAATGATATTTGACGATAAACATCAAATTCGTTTATCTAAAACATTTAAAGAACTTGGTAAACGAGACAATAAATTAATGTTAAGTAATTCTGACCCCAAAAATACAAATCCAAATGATATTTTCTTCGAAAAACATTATACAGGGTTTAATATAAACAGAGTGCTTGCAAGCAGAGCAATAAATTCAAAAGGAAACAAAAGAGGGAAAATTAATGAATTATTAATTACAAATTTTTAGAATATGAACAATGAAACTTGGGAAGTAATCTTTCTGAAATATAAAATATACAAACATAATTTTATAGATAAGCCATTTATAATCAATGCAAAAGAAATTAAGAATGCAACATCACATTTTAATAAAACAACTCAAAGAGAAGTTCGAATTTTATGTAAACAAGATACACGTGAAAGTCGTCCTGCTGTTTTTTTGATATAATTAAAAAGTATAATATAAAAACTGATTATTTATCAGACATTAATGAAAAGTTAATTCTCGTTTACAAAAATGTTCAAAAAAATAAAAATAAATGCCAATAAAACTAAACATAAAACAATTTTTTTACGTTCTTAATCAAGGAAAAGAAGTTATTGATACGCTTTTTGGTAAAAAAAATACTTTACAAAAAAATGAAATTTTACCAAATATACTCAATAAAAATCCAGAAAAAATATTTGAAAAACTGATAATACATGGTATTATTCACGAAAAAAACGATAAAATAAATCTTGATGACCGTATTATTTCATTACTTGAAGATTATTTAGAAATTGGTGAAATAAATACTGATACAATAATTGGAGATATTAATACATTAAAAAAAAATATTGAGTATTATAGAAATGATAAACAAATAAAATATTTGAAAATTATAAGAAAAATATTAACAAAAATAAATAATACAATTACAAGACAAATTATATTGTTAGATAATCAAGTTGATAAAACTTTTAAAACAGAACAAAACTATAATAATAGGCTAAAAAAACTTGAAAATTACAGAGAAGAACGAAATAATATTTTAAAACTAATTAAAGATACAGAAAAATTCTTAGAAAACGAAAAAGGTTTTTTTAACAACGTCCGAGATGATGAAATTCAATTTTTGCAAAAAGAACTAAAAAAAACATTGTATGATAATAAAGATTATTTAATTGCTATTCAATCCCAAATTATAGACTATATAAACAGGATAAAAATTAATCCTAAAATTGTTGATAAATTAAATAAACTCAAAGCATTAAAAGATAATGCAGAATTGAGATTTAAAACAAATATTAAAGATGTAGTTCAAAAAAATAATTCACTTTTATTTCAAAAACAAGAAACTTTTAAATGGCAAGTTCCCATTAATTTTTTGACTGATACAGACACTGGCAGAAGAATTTTACTGAAAGTTAGAAAAAAAGTAAAGAAAAATTCAAAGGAAAATATAGATAAGAAACCAACTATAAAACGAATTAAACCACCAACAAAAAGAAAAATAGAAATAAAAAGATTGAATATTGATAAATATTTTAAGAAGTTTGAAAAAAGTAAAATAGATTTATTTAATTTTATTTTCGACAGCAAATTACCAAAAGATGTACCACAAAATATTGATGACAGACTAAGCTATTTTGTTAAAATTTCAATTGATTACGAAAAAAAAATTAGTTTGAAAAAAGAAATTAAATATTATAAATATAAAGATGAAAATGGCAAAACTAACAAAATAGGATATGCTGTAATATTTCCAAAAAATAATAAAATATGAAAAAATTACCAAAACAGACAAATATAATATTTTCAATTTTAAGCAAAGGTAAATTTATTTCAGAAAGAGGGAAAAATGAAAAATATTATAATATTATTAAAAGATATTTTGACGATTTAAAAAAATATTTTCTTAATATAGATTACGAACTCGAAACAGAAAATGGTTATTTTTATTTTTCTAAAACAAGTATAAACGAACAAGATATTGAACGTAAATTACTTCAATTTGAAAAATTTATTGATATTCTTGATTTATTTAATAGCTTGGAGAATAAACTTGGCGTAGGAACAACATTCTCTATTGCCAAAATTACAGCTGAATGTGAACAACATGCAAGACTTAAAGAAAAATTGAAAAAAATTGACCTTGAAGGAAAAACAAATTATAATAAAATGGAAAAAATTATTGCCGAACTTGAAAAAAATTATTTTATTGAACTCTACGACGACACAGATAAAATTTATATTATCCTTGATGCTTATAACTATTTAATTGAAATTGTTTCTAAAATTAAAATAAATTAAAATGATTGAATATAGAATCCTTAACCGAATAATTTTTATAAATATTGCTTCTTTTGAATACGAAGTTGTTGAACTTAATGGAAATACATGTTTTGTTGGTGCAAATAATTCAGGTAAAACAACTATTATGCGAGCAATTTTATTTTTTTATAATGCAAATCAACAAAAATTAGGAATATCTTTTAATACAAAAAAAACTTTTGAAAAATATTATTTTCAAGATGAACCTGCGTATATAATATACGAAATCGCAACTGAAAAAGGATATTTTCATGTGCTAGTTTACAGAAAGAGAGAGCTTTATTTTAGGTTTTTCGATACTGAATTTAAAAAAGAACTATATATTTCAAAGGATAATATTGTCTTCCAACCTAAAAAAATAATTGAAAATTGTAATACGGCAACTCCGAAAATAAAATATTCTAATCAAATTGACACATTCGAAAATTATAGAAAAATTATTTATGGAGACTATGATAAAAAACATTTGCGTTTTTCAATTCTAAAAAGTATAAAAAAAGACGGCAAAAAAATGTATAACAATATATGGAAAGCAATCACAAATATTTTTTTAAGTTCTACAACTGATATTGAAGCTGATTTTGTGAAAAAATTTATAGCAAATGCCACATCTGATAAAATAACAACTATAAAATTAGACCAAATAAAAATGCAGTTATATAAATTTAATCAAAAAATTGATGATATAAAGATATTTCAAAAAAATAACTTTGGAAAAAAATACTCCAATAATATTATTGATAATTATGATGAATTACAAAAATTAAAATCTAATAATTATCAAATAATAAACAAAATTGCAAGCTCATATAAATATGCCAAACAACAAATAGAACTTCTAAAAATAGAAATAGATAAAAAAGAAAACGAAATAAAACAAAAACAAAAAACTCTTATAAATGTAGAAAAAAAACATAAAGTAGAAATGAAAAAAAAGAACCAAGAGATTGGTGGCTGGAACTCAAAATTAAAAGATGCAAAAAAATTCAAACAAAAATACGATAATTTTGAAGATTTTGAAAATATTTTAAAAGAAAATGCAAAAAAAGAAGAATACGAAACAGAAAAAGAACAAAGTGAAAAAGAATATAATTCGTTAACAGCTCCACTTTACGATATTAATACTCGTTTTGAAATTCTTTTTAGTCAGCTTGAAATAGAAAAAAAACAATTTGAAATGACAACAGAAAATAAAGGATTTAAAATTGATGAAAATAGATATCAGAAAGAAAAAGAAATTAACAAAGAATATAATGAAAATGAAAAAAAATTAGAAGCAGAACAAAACAACTCAAAAGAAGAAATCAATGAACAAACAAACAAATTGAAATTTGAACTAAAAGCATTCAAATACAAAAAAAAAGAAATAGAAAATAAAAAATATTTTAAAGATGAACGATACAAAATTAATAAAAATATTAAAGATACATATGACAAAATAACAAAACGAAAACAAGAACAAACAATTAAAACAAATGATATTAATTCAAAAAAAAATATAAATAAAGCTATTAAAAATCAATACGAAGAGAAAATAAACCAAAAAATAAACGATTTTAATTCTGAAATTAAAAAACTAAAAATTAAAATAGAAAAAATTAATAAAAGAATTCAAAATTTTGACAATACTTTATATAGTTATTTGGAAAATAATTTGCCAGACTGGAAAAATAATATTGGAAAAGTATGTAAAAATGAAATCTTATTTGATATTGAAAATATTGAAAAAAATACTTCTGATAATAAGAAAAATATTTACGGTTTAGAATTAGATTTATCGCAATTGCCTGAATTTACACACACTATTGAAAAACATAAAAAAGATAAAAAAATATTTTTACAAGAAATTAAAGACCTCGAAAATAAGAGATCAAAAGAAATTGAAATTATTCAAAAAGAAAAAAATAGTAAGCTAAGTAGCAATCAATCTAAAATAACTGAATTTGAAAAAGACATCAGATATATAAAATATTACAACAAAATTGATACACAAAAAATAGAAAAATTGGAATTAGCAAAACGTGAACTTATACAAAAAATCGAACAAGAAAGAAAAAATGATTTAACAAAATTATCCGAACAAGAAAAAGAAACAAATAAGAAAATTCAAGAATTTTATAAAGTATTTGAAACAATAAATTTACAATTTGAAAAAAATTTAAAAGAATTTAGAAGAATTAAAAATAGAAAAATAAAACAAATAAATGAAAATCATAATGTAGAATTTCAAGAAATAGAACAATCAAAAATAGAAAAAAAAGAATATTTTGTAAATAAAAAACAGAAAATAAACAAGCTACAAAAAAAAGCATTAAAAGAAAAAAATATTGATATTAAAAAAATAGATAAAATTAAAAACGAAATAGAAGATAGAAAAAATAAATTAGAAAATATAAAAAATAACTACGAGCTTGTATTAAATTACAAAAATCACAAAAGAGATTTATTTGATAAAATAGACTATTTTAAGGCAGAAAAGAAAAAACTAAATAATTTTGTAGAACGAACAGAACAAACACATGAAATTAAAAAACAAAAATATGATAATGAAATAGAAAAGTTAAAAAAAAGTAAAGGAGAAATAAAAAATGAAAATAATGTTTATCAAACAGGTATAAAAAATTTTGAAGATATTAAAACAAAATTTGAAGAATATAAAATATTTATTGAAAAAGCAACAGCTCAAAAACAAGAAGAAGAACTACAAAAATATATAAATAATTGGTATTCAAACAAAGATAATTTAAGAGAAACAAAAGAAAAACTAAAATCGCTTGTGGATTATTTTACAAGTAAATTTCAAAAAAATAATCATTTTGAATTTAAAATACCAGTAGAAAAAGAAAAAGATACTTATGAAAAATTTGCTGAATTTTTATCTGAATTTATAAAACAAAATAGATTAGAACAATCTGTAACAGAGCTTGCTACGCAATTTACAATGCTCATAGATAATATTTCGGGAAAAGTAATTAATTTGAAGTCAAATTTTTATGAAATAGATAGAACAGTTGGAAAATTAAAAAAAGATTTTAGTGAAGCGTTTGACAAAACAAAATTAATTGAATACATAAAAATAAAGGCAGAAGAAAACAAAGAAAATAAAATTCTTAAACGTTTAGATGCCATAGTGAAATACAGAGAAGAAAATTTTGATTTTTATAATAATATTACTTTCGATTTTTCAAAAAAAAATAAACTCGCAGACGAACCAGTTGAACTAATTATTAATCTCATAGATGCGATAGATGAAAAAGGAGATGATGAAATTGCTATTGTAGATTTATTTAACATTTATTTTAAAATAAAAGAAGGAAATAACGAAACAGACTGGATAAATAAACTAAAAGATATTGGTTCTGACGGCACAGATATATTAGTAAAATCAATTGTTTTTATTACGCTTTTAGATGTTTTTATTAAAAAATCAACAACTGTTACTCAACAGTTTAGAATACATTGCATAATTGACGAAGTAGGAAAAATCTCTGCACAATATCTTAAAGAATTAATAAATTTTGCAAACAAAAGAAATATTTTTTTAATAAACGGATTACCAAACGAAAGTAAATTAGAACGTAAATATAATTACACCTATAAACTAACAAAAGAAGATGATAATAAAATATCAATTAATCCGTTACTTACTCATTTTATAGAATCATAAAAAAATGAAAATAAATAAAAAATTAGCAGTACAGTTACAAAAACTTGCCGAAGGAGAAGATTTTTCATATTCTGCATTTAGTGAAAAAAATAAAAAAATAATCAAAGAATTAATTGAAGATGGTTTATTATCTGATAATAAAATAATTAGACGTAGAAAAGTAGTTTTTTGCAAAAAACCAGAAAAATTAGAACAACATCTAAGATTAAAATATGAAATATATGGTTTGCAAAATTATATAAAAGTTTTACTAGACCCAAACAGCACAAAAGCAGAAATGGTAAGTGTAAGCGGAGATTCAAAATTAAAATATTCAAAATCCTTAGAAGGTTTCTTAATTAAAACTTACAAAGATATTAACGGAAAAATTAATAATGAAAAAATTAATTTAAAAACAGCAACAGGAACTTCTATACACATAAACGACTGGCAAAATTTTCAAATTGATAGTTCTGCAACAATTGTGGTAGTTGAAAATTCAGAAAATTTTAGACAAATCCATAAACAAAAAAAACTTTTTAAAAATATAAATCCTATCTTTATTTTACGATTTGCAAACAGCACAGCAATAAGCAAATGGATAAAACAAATGGATAATAATTATTTGCATTTTGGTGATTTTGATTTAAAAGGTATTCATATTTATATAACAGAGTTTAAACAAAAAATAGATAATCCATTGCGTTGCAATTTTCTTATTCCAGAAAATATCGAAAATATAATAAAAAAAGGAAGTTCAGAAAGATATTATAACCAAGAACAAAATTTAAAAAACTTTGATTTCTCTATTCATAAAGAAATATTTGATCTGGTGAAAATAATAAGAACACATAAAAAAGGATCAGACCAAGAAGGACTGTTAATAACAAATAAATAAACCATCACAAAGCAGTTAATGATAAATTAAACAAAATTAAATTTAAGCGGAAGAAAAATAGCTAATCGGCGACAGGTGAAAAACACTTGCCGAGTGCAGTAGAATTTAACAATAATAATTGTTATTGTATTTCAAGTCTTATTCAAAATATATAATTAAATATTAAATAAATAAATTAAAAAAAAATCTGTGAAAAATATTAGAAATTTCTGTATAATAGCTCACATAGATCATGGCAAAAGTACACTTGCCGACCGTTTACTCGAAAAGACAGGTACAATTTCTCATAAAGACCTTCAAGAACAGGTATTAGATGATATGGATTTAGAAAGAGAACGTGGTATTACAATCAAAAGTCATGCGATACAGATGAAACACAAATACAAAGACGAAGAGTATATCTTAAATTTAATAGATACTCCTGGTCATGTTGATTTTTCGTATGAGGTGTCTCGTTCCATCGCAGCTTGCGAAGGTGCTTTGCTTATTGTCGATGCAACACAAGGAATTCAGGCACAGACAATATCAAATTTGTATCTTGCAATAGATAATGATTTGGAGATAATACCGGTCTTGAATAAAATGGACATGCCAACAGCTATGCCCGATGAAGTTAAAGAACAAATACTTGATCTGCTCGGAGGAGATATTGATGATATTATCGAAGCAAGCGGTAAGACGGGAATAGGTATAGAAAAAATATTAACAAGAATAATTGAAACTGTACCACAACCAAAAGGAAGTACCGAAGAACCATTACAAGCGATGATTTTTGATTCTGTTTTTAATTCATACAGAGGAATAATTGCTTACTTCAAAATAATTAACGGCGTATTGCGAACAGGAGACCACGTAAAATTCTTCAATACTGAAAAAGATTATTATGCAGATGAGGTTGGTATATTGAAGCTGAAACAAGAAAAAAGAGATGTCCTGAAAGCTGGCGATGTTGGTTATATAATTTCTGGAATTAAAGAAGCAAAAGAAGTAAAAGTTGGAGACACAATTACTCACTTTATAAATCCGTGTAGCAAAGCAATAGATGGTTTCGAGGAAGTTAAACCTATGGTTTTCGCTGGTATATATCCTATTGATAACGAAGATTACGAAGACTTGCGATACGCAGTTGAAAAGTTACAACTTAACGATGCTTCACTTACTTTTGAGACAGAATCTTCGCTTGCACTCGGATTTGGTTTTAGATGTGGTTTTCTTGGATTACTTCACATGGAAATTGTTCAAGAAAGACTTTTTAGAGAATTTAATATGAATGTTATTACAACAGTCCCGAATGTTTCATACAAAGTTTATACAAGACAAGGCAAACAAATTGAAGTACATAATCCTGCTGGTTTGCCTGATTTTAAGGAAATTGACTATATTGACGAGCCATTTATTGATGCTCAAATTATTTTAAAAACAAGTTTTTTCGGTCAAGTAATGAAGCTGTGTCTCAGCAAACGAGGTATATTTAAAAGTCAAAATTTTTTAACTGCTGATCGTGTTGAACTTTCTTTTGATATTCCGCTTGCTGAAATTGTTTTTGATTTTTACGACAAATTAAAAAGTATATCAAAAGGTTATGCTTCTTTTGATTATAATTTATCAGATTACAGACCAGCAAAACTTATAAAGTTGGATATACTTCTGAACTCAGAACCTGTTGACGCATTATCTACACTAACGCATGTTGATAATTCATATAAACTTGGCAGAAAGATGGTAGATAAATTGAAAGAGCTAATCCCAAGACAACAATTTGATGTTGCGGTTCAAGCGGCAATAGGCTCAAAAATCATAGCTCGTTCAACTGTAAAAGCTGTAAGAAAAGATGTTACAGCAAAATGCTACGGAGGTGATATAACTCGTAAACGTAAATTGTTGGAAAAACAAAAGAAAGGAAAAAAAAGAATGAAACAAGTAGGAAATGTTCAAATACCACAAAAAGCATTTCTTGTCGTACTGAAATTAGATTAAACTATCTAGCACAAACTCAAAAAAAAACTGATATTTTATCGTGATATGTTGAAACGTACCACGATAATTATTTAAAAAATAAAATGACTTTTTTATACAATATAAGAAATGTAGATAAATAGAAATTGAAAATATTTTTTTAATTTGCATAAAACACAACAAATAATAACAAAAACAGTATTAAAAACAAAAATTATGAAACGAATTATTTATTTATTTTTGGCTCTTTTGCTTGGAGTATCAATTGTAAGTGGACAGACAAACGAAAAAGATGCATCAGTAACTGTAACTTTTCCGAACGGTGGAGAACATTGGATAAAAAATACTTACAACAAACACAATATCACTTGGGAAAGCACAGACGTTACAAGTTTTAAGATTGAATTTTCAAGCGATAATGGAACAAGTTGGACTGTTATAGAAGATAATTATTCAGGAGGAAATTTTTATTCTTGGCTGTCAGCAGATATAATTTCAGAAGAATGTTTGATAAAAGTTAGCGATGCAAATGGTAATGTCGAAGATCTTAGTGATGAGGTTTTTACTGTTTCAGAACAAACAATTTATATTGCTGAATGGAACACTTCTATGGGAACAATGCGTGCAGAACTACGAGGAGATTTAGTTCCTATGACTGTTCAAAATTTTATTAATTTATCAGAAAAAGGTTTTTATACGGATTTAATTTTTCATAGAGTAATATCTGGTTTTATGATACAGGATGGGTGTCCGTTGGGTACAGGTTACGGTGGACCTGGGTATAGTTTTGATGACGAATTTGATGATGCACTGAGACATAACAGCGCAGGAATTTTATCTATGGCAAATGCAGGTCCGAATACAAACGGTTCACAATATTTTATTACACTCGATGCCACAGCTTGGCTTGATGATGCACATGCTGTTTTCGGGCGCATACTTGACGGTATGGATGTTCTTTTTGCAATAGGCGATGTCGAAACAGATGGAAATGATAGACCTATTGTTGATGTAAATCTTACAATAGGAATTGTGGAAAGCAATCCTGAGCTAACTTTGATAAATCCAGAAAGCGAATTCGGAGCTTTTGCTGGAACAACAATAAATATTGAATGGGAAAGTGATTTTGTAGCTGATGTAAAAATTGAGTTCTCAAACAACAACGGAAACGATTGGATAACATTAACAGACAGCATACCATCTGACAATGAGGCTTTTGAATGGAATGTTCCAGAAGAATTATCAGACGAATGTTTTATTAAAATAACAAGTTTAAGAAACGATGCTGTGCTTTGTCAAAATGCTTTACCTTTTGCAATACGAGAAATGCCTTTGAAATTAGAAAGATTAGAATTTTACGAAAATGTTGAAGCGACAACAGAAAATATTGAAAACCTTGTATTTCCGGGAAAATCTTTACGTTTTAAACTTAAAGTTTTAAATAATTATACGGAAGATTTAAATGCTGTTTCGGCAGAATTGACAAGCAACAGCGAATATATTACAATAACAACATCAGAGGTTTCGTTTGCTAGCGTTCTTCAAGGAGAAGAGCAATGGTCGGAAACTGAATTTGAGATATTGCTATCGGAAGAGATTCCATTCGAAGGTGAATATGAATTAACAATATCTGCCAGCGATGCAAATATTACAGATGCACCTTGTTTTGGTTATTTTAGAATACCTGTACTTAAATTATTTCCGTTCATAACAATTGATGATGACGATATTCCAGACAGTCAGGGAAATGATAACAACAACCTCGACCCTGATGAAACAATTGAACTTATTCCGAAATTTGACAATAAAGGACAAGATATTTTGTTTAATGTTTACGGACAATTAAGCTCGCCAAATTACTACATAAATATTTGGAACGAAATAACAGGTGCCGATGAAATAGTTTATGATACAGCAGCTTACAATAATTCTCAACCAATAAATCCAAATGCTACTGGAATGGCTCCTATACATGATTTTGTTTTTGATTATAATGCTGACGATACATATTATACTGATTTTGTTCTAAAAATATTTGGTTATATCAACGAAGAACAAGGTACAACATGGGACGAAGGTGGTATGCTTTTGAAATGGGCTATTCCTATAATTTTAAATGAAAACTATCCTGTAAGTATTGAAAATCAGATTGATACAGATTTTAATATTAGAGTGATTAATAATATGGCAGATAAAAATGTTCTTGTATATTATAATTTTGATAAAAATATAAACGAAAATTTATATATATTCATGTATAACATACAAGGAATTAAACTTAAAGAATTTGTTATAAATAGTGCCAAAACAGGTCATACAATTGTTGATTATAATAATATTCCAGCTGGTGTTTATTTATTAAAAATGCAAAAAGGAAAAAATACAATTACTAAAAAAATTGTTATAAATTAAAAAAAGCGACTCTCGGTAATGAATAATAAGCAGATAAATAAATTAAGGCACATTTTTTGTTATATTACATTTTAAATTATTTTGTATCCATAATTTTGCAAATTAAATTTATAATTATAATATTATCTGCTATTATTCAATATTTTGAATAGTTGAATTCTATTAATTAAATAATTATATCATTACTTAAATTATCAAATATGGATATATTACATTTTTTTTCGAAGTTAAATCCTACAATAAAAACAAAATTAAATATTGGATTTATTATTATTATTATTTTATTGTTATTTATAGGTTTATACAATATTTATACAAATAGTCAAAGTTTAGAATCAGCCAAGCAGGTTGTTCAAATATACAATCCTTCAACGACACTTGTATCCGAGTTCGGTGTTCTTATAAATGAAGCAGATGGATTAATAGAAGATTGGATTTACGTAGAGAAGAAGTCAGATACTCCAAATAAAATAAGACTAAAAAATCTGATAGATTCTGATTATGTAAAATTGGTATCAAAAATTGAAAAACTAAGTAGTAAATGGCACGTAGAAGAACAAAACTTATTTTTGAAAATTGAAAAAAAAATATCAGATTCTTTATTTTATCATTATAGGAATGTAATGAACAGTTTAAATAAATTTGAAAATTATGATGACCCTGAGATAATTTTTGACATGCATTCACTGAAAGAAAAGAACGGAAAAGTAAGTATTTTAACAAACACTATTTTATTAGATATTGAAAATTTGCAAAAATCAATTAACAAACATTCTACCGAACTAAGCGAAATAATGATTAACAGATTTAGTAGTAATGTAACTTTTTTGTTAATTATTTTTCCAATAATCTTATTTTTATCATTATTTATTGTTTTTACTATTTCAAAAGATGTGAAAGATTTGTTATTAAAAGTTAATTACAATTTAGACCGCATTAAGAGTGGTAATTTGACTAAAATATTATTACCGAAACGAAAAGATGAAAGCTATTTTATGTTAGATAGTTTAAACAATGTAATATCTGCATTTAATTTCGTTCTGAGAGAGATAAACCAAAGTAGTGAAATTTTAACTGATTTAAGCCAAAAATTAAATGCTGGTTCTAAAGAAATATCAAATGCCGCATCTGTGCAAGCGACAAGTGTTAGCGAAGTTGCAGAGTCTATTTCTGATATGAATAACAACATTCAACAAAATAACATAAATGCAAAAATAACTCAAAATATAATTATTGAAGCAGTAGAAAATATTAAAGAAAGTAATAAAAATGTTAATAAAACAGTTATTGCTCTGCAAAATATAATTAATAACATAAATATTATAAGTGATATTGCTTTTCAAACAAATATTTTGTCACTTAATGCTTCCATTGAAGCAGCAAGAGCAGGAAAGTATGGTAAAAGTTTTGGTGTCGTGGCATTTGAAGTTGGTGCCTTAGCCGAAAAAAGTAACAATGCCTCAGAATATATCGAAGAATTATCAGAAAATACTATTCGTATATCAAAAGAAACAGAAAATAAATCTTTGGCTTTAATTCCAGAAATAAAAAAAACAGAACAACTTATTAAAGACGTAGTTACAGCAAGTATCCAATTGACAAACAGCGTTAATTTAATTAACAATTCTGTTAATGAACTAACAGGTATATCGCATAAAAATGCTTTATTTGCAAACGATATGTCTGAGAACGCTTCTAAATTATTAAAACAGGTAGAAATTTTACAGGAATCTGTAAAATTCTTTAAAACTTAAATTATTATAGTTATCAGAAGCATTTCACAACCTTACGCTTTAATAAACAGTGTATAATACACCGAAGTTTTTTTGATTGTATAGCTCGCAATAATTCCGAAAAAATTAATGAAACAACAAAAATTATTAATTATGAATACAGTAACATTAAACGAAACAAATATAAATATATTTAAGTCTGCCTATCAGGA
This sequence comes from Bacteroidales bacterium, assembly GCA_029934515.1. Classification (GTDB taxonomy): domain Bacteria; phylum Bacteroidota; class Bacteroidia; order Bacteroidales; family JAADGE01; genus JAOZMB01. The sequence continues at coordinate 4,380 of JAOZMB010000008.1, read as the reverse complement.
CGATGATAATTATACTTTAATAATAGAAAGTGGCAAACCTATTGGACTATTTACATCTTTCTCTAACGAAATATTTAATAATGGATTAGTAGAATGCTTAGTAATAAAAGCCTACAAAAAAGGAGATATAAGTTTAGGACAATTGGCAAAACAATTAAAACTTAGTCTTACAGAAACCATATATTTTTTAGGTAACATGAACATACCTGTTGTTTATTACGACTTAGAAGACGATTTAATAACAATAGAAAAATGGAACAATGAAATTTCGGTCTAATTATATTATTATGAGAACAAGTTAATAATAATGCTTTTTTGATTATTGATTGTCGCAATATTTTAAATCAATTAAAAATAATTAATATTATGAAACAAATACTTTTTATATTGGCAGCGGTTTTTTTTATGAACTCAGCATATTCTCAAAATGAAAAAATAAAGGCTGTATTCATATATAATTTTACAAAATATATTGAATGGTCTGGAACAAATGATGTTTTTACTATTGGAATTTTAAATAGTAAGGCTATGAATAAACAATTGTCGGCTATTGCAAGAAGAAAAAAAGTAGGCACAAAAAAAATTATAATTAAGAACTTTAAAAATGTTTACAATATTAAAAAATGTGAAATTATTTATATTCCTAAATCACAGGCTTCAAAAATAAAAATTGTAAAATCGAGAAATAAAAATAATAATATGCTGATAATCAGCGATGAATGTGATGGTATAAAAAAAGGTGCAGGAATAAATTTTGTTGTAAAAAAAAATAGACAAAGGTTTGAAATAAGACGCAGAAATATTGAAAGAAACGGTGTGAAATTAAACTCAAGACTTTTGTCACTCGGTATAGTAAAGTAACTTATTTTATAAATTTTTAATATCTAATTTTAATATGAAAACAAGGAAAATTATTTTAATTGTTTTGTCATTTGCATTGTTATTTTCGTGTAAAGATGAAACAACACCTGTTGATGTTGATGTTGCACAGGAGATAGAAAGAAAATGGGAATGTGAGAGACAATCAACTGGAATGACATATAGTGTAACAATAACAAAAACTTCTGAAGACACAATAAAAATAAAAAATTTTAACAATCTCGGAAGCGATGCTGTGGCAACGGCAAAAGTTTATGCAGATAATACAATTGAACTTACAAGACAGGAAATGTTAAATACAATCATTGGTGGAACAGCTGTAATATCAGAGGAATTTCAACAAATTGATTGGACATACTATGTCGTTCAGGACGATTCTATTAATTATAATGAAGTATTTACAATTGGAGAAATTACTAAACTGTTACGATAAAAATTTTGAAAAATATTTTTGAAAACGGTCGGAAACTACCATTAATTGATGAATTTTATACAATTCAGGGCGAAGGATTTCACGCTGGAAAGGCTGCATATTTTATTAGAATAGGAGGTTGTGATGCTGGTTGTTTATGGTGTGATGCAAAAATAACATGGAAAGCAAATTTGCATAAACTCGCAAAAACAGATGATATAATAAAAAATGCTTCCAATATTGCTGCAAAAACTCTTGTTGTTACAGGAGGAGAACCGCTTTTGTATGAACTTGATTATTTGTGTGATGAGGCTCATAAGAAAGGTATGAAAGTTTATCTGGAAACAGCTGGAACACATAAATTAACAGGAAAATGGGATTGGATATGTCTATCTCCAAAAAAACAAAGTCCGCCACTACAGGATATATATAAATTTGCAAATGAATTGAAAATCATAATAAATGATATTTCAGATTTTGATTGGGCAGAATACTGTGCCGAAAAAGTTGAGCATAAATGCAGATTATATATGCAACCAGAATGGAGCAACCATAAAACAAATGCAGACAGAATAGTTAAGTATATAAAAGACAAAACAAAATGGAGAATTTCAATTCAAATACATAAATTTCTTAAAATACCATAAAATATTATTGTTTAATATATTAATGGATTATTTACAGACTGAAAAAAAAAAATAAAAACTTGAAAACTTTCCATATACATATCGAAGGCATAGTACAGGGTGTTGGGTTCAGACCTTTTGTATATAAAACCGCAAGAACCGAAAATATTAAAGGTTGGGTAAACAATACATCTGATGGAGTGCATATTGAAATAAATGCAGACAAAAAAACAGCTGAATATTTTTTACAAACTCTGATAAATAAACCGCCGCCGCTTGCAATAATTACAAACTATAACATAAAAGAAATAAATAACAATCAGTTGCATGTTTATGATGATTTCAAAATTATTAATAGCGACTGTAAAACAAAACCAAAACTTTTATTAACTCCTGATGTTGCAATTTGCGATGATTGTAAAAGAGAGCTATATCTGTGCGATGACAGACGTTACGCTTATCCTTTTATTACATGTACAAATTGTGGGCCTCGTTATTCTATAATAAAAAAATTGCCTTATGACAGAGCAAATACGACAATGTTGAATTTTGATATGTGTAAAATATGTTTGAAGGAATATCACAATCCTCTGGAACGACGACATTTTTCGCAAACAAATTCATGTCCAAATTGTAAAATAGAAATGCAACTCTTTGAGAACGGCAAATTTATAGAAAATTTTACAGACATTGATTATATTGTTGAAAAATGGAACGACGGAAAAATTATAGCATTAAAAGGTATAGGTGGATATTTATTGACCTGTGATGCAACAAATGCCAATGCCGTTGGCGTATTGAGAAAACGAAAAAACAGACCACAAAAGCCTTTTGCTCTGATGTATCCGAATATTAAAATAGTTGAAACGGACTCTGTATTAAATGATTATGAAAAAAAAGAACTGAAAAGTATTCATGCTCCGATAGTTTTATTGCAAACACGTAACGAAACAGAACTGATAAGTAATTTGACTTTGGAAGTTATTAATAACAGACTTGCACGCATCGGTGTTATGTTGCCTTACACACCACTTTACGAATTACTTTTGCATAAATTTAACAAACCAATTGTTGCAACAAGCGCTAACATAAGTGATGCAGCAATAATATTTCAGGACGATAAAGCAATCGAAATATTGTCGAAAACAGCTGATATTATTTTATTGAATAATAGAGAAATTCTTATTCCGCAGGACGATGGAGTTGTGCAGTTTAGTCGTAAACACAAACAAAAAATTACACTGCGCCGTTCACGCGGGAAAGCTCCAGTTTATATAAATCAAAATTTAAATTTACCTAAAAATACAGTTTTTGCAGCTGGCGCTATGATGAAAAGTGTTTTCGTTTTATTAAATCAAAAAAATATTTATGTTAGTCAATATTTAGGAAATACAGAAAATTATGATGCACAAACGAATTACGAAAAAACATTTAATCATTTTAAAAATATCTTGGACACCGAGATAAATACTGTAATTGTAGATAAACATTTAGATTATTTTTCAACACGTTTTGCAAAGAAAATTGCTAATAAAGATAATGCAAAAATAATTACTTTGCAACACCACAAAGCACATTTTTATTCTGTTCTTGGCGAAAATAATTTACTCTATTCAAAAGATAAAATTATGGGAGTTATCTGGGACGGTATCGGACTTGGCGATGACGGTAATATCTGGGGCGGTGAATTTTTTATCTACAAAGACGCTACTATAAAAAGAGTTCATAGCATTGATAAGTTTGATTATATTTTGGGTGATAAAATGTCTAAAGAGCCTCGAATTTCTGCAATATCTATAACACACAATATTGAAGAAGCAGATAAACATATTAAAAAAAAATTTAGTGATACGGAACTAAAAATTTATCGAAAACTTCTTAGTAAACAAAATAATCTTAAAAGCACAAGTATGGGACGTTTTTTTGATGCCGTTTCTTCTATTATTTTGGATTATAATATCAATACTTACGAAGCCGAAGCTTCTTCTCAATTAGAAAATACAGCATCAGAATATTATTATTGTAATAAAATGACATTGGCAAATTCGTATATTAAAGGAGATAAACTTCCTAATAATTTTGTAAAATATATCATTAAAAAAATAATTATAGATATTGAAAAAAATATTGAAAAAAAACAAATTGCAGCAAAATTTCATATAAGTTTAGTTGATTATATAATTCGTATTTCCAATAAATTCAATATTAAAAAAATAGCTTTTAGCGGTGGAGTCTTTCAAAATGCACTTCTTACAGATATAATTATAGATTTCATGAACAAAAAATATGAACTGTTTTTTCAAAATGAATTTTCTCCAAATGACGAAGGAATACCATTTGGACAATTAATGTATTATTCAATGAATTTACGCAGTTAGGACAAACACATCAAAAACATAATATATTGATAATCAATACCTTCGCCAAAAATAGTTTTTTTTCGCTTTTTTTATTTTAATTTAT
>JAOZMB010000173.1 GCA_029934515.1 Bacteroidales bacterium | reverse complement strand
TTAGTGGTTAGTGGTTAGTTGTTAGTGGTTAGTTGTTAGTTGTTAGTTGTTAGTTGTTAGTGATTATTTTTTCTATTTTTGCTTCTGATGAGATATATTCAAAACAACGTCCTATACTAATAAGCTGTGACCCTGTAAGTTATGTTATTCTTGGTATAAAATTATGTGATTCCTGCACAAGTGATGAGTGGAAGTCCAAGTGGACAGCGATAAAAGAAAAATCAAATGTAATGAGTTTTGTTTTGCGTATAGAGAGACAAATAATAAAAACTCCCTGTTTGTCCGTAAAATTTTCACAGATAAACTGTAATTATTCAGCCCATTTATTAAAGTTAAAGTTTTTTGTTATTTAACAATGCGATGTTATATAAAAAATTTAGAATAAAAAAATATATATGACTATTTTTAGGGCAGACGCATCAAAATATTTAAGTGCTGAAAATCAAGAAATTACAATTTTCAAAATAGTGAATTTTAATGGCTTTAAAAACATAACATATTGATAATCAAGTATGATTTATTTTTGATGCGTCTGCCCTAGACTATTTTTACAATTAATTTTTTAATATTGCGTAGAAGCGGTGTTTTCACCGACATTTATGAATAAAAAAGTGCGGTGAAAACACCGCACAAGCGCAGGGAATTGATATACTACTGTATCTAAAATTCAATATCAATTTTTTTATTATCTCTAATAATTCTAAAAATAGTTTTATCTTGTTTTTTTATTAATTCTTTTATCTTATGTTCTCTTTCACAATGAGGGATATCTGAAATAATAGTATTATTTATTGATATTACTTCGTCTCCAATTTTTAGTCCAGCATTATATGCCATGCCATCAATTACCATACTGCGAGTAGTTATTGGAGTTTTTGAAAAATTAAATCCAGCTCCTAAATAATATCTGTAAAAATATTCTGTTTTTTCTATTTTTGTATTGCGTGGTTTGATATAAATTTTTTCATTAACGTAATCTATAATCCAATTATAATTTTTCATAAAAGCAACTCCAACAAGGTTTTCAATATTCTCTGTATGTACGACCATTAGTTTCGTTTTTTTTAAAAAAGAATTAGAATTTAATTTAATATCGTCAATTTCTTTAATATCAATAGTATCTAAAATAATTCCACCTCCTGCAACTTGGAATAGCTCACCAAATAGCACCGTTTTTGTGGGAATATTTTTTATATTTTCGTCTATATTATTTGATGAGGTTAAAAGAGAACCTCCATAGCCAGTATCTAAGCCGAATGAATATTCAATACCATTAATAGATAAAAATATTTTGGTATAGCCAAATCTAAAACTTGATTTAATGATTTCATAATTCGGAGGGATGCTGTCAATAACAGACAATTCTTTACGGTCAAAATTTAGTCTAAGTATTTTTTTTTCATCATGCCCAAAATTCCAAAATCCACTGTTTCCAATAATACCTATTGCTTCACCACAAAACCAATTTTCATTTACAATAGCAGTTATAATCCAGTTTTTAATAGAAAATAATTCACATGAAGCACTGTCAATTCTTACACAACTTCTGTCAATTCTTTCTCCTCCAGCTACTCTGATTCGAAAAATTTTTGGCTCCGCAACTATTGGTAAACTGTCTGTCCAGCTTCCTTGTTCTCTGAAAATTACATCTGTAGCACGGGTATCAAAATACATATATGCAATTTTGTTATTTATTTTTGTCTCTATTAGTAGCTTGTTATCTTTTCCAACTAAGAACTTTTGATTTATATTTGAATTTACTATAATTATTTCTTCTTCAAATACAGAACCCAATTTAAGAACTTCACAACTGTTAAATATAATCAAAAAAAATAGGAATATAAATATATTAATTAATTTATTCATAATTATTTGTTTGAGTTTAGGCATACATGTAAAGTTGGACTATATTTATTTACAAGGTAACAGAAAGTTCCAAAGCATCAAAAACTTCGGAACTTTATATACATCAAAATTTTTTCCAACTTTACATTTGTAGCCGAATTTAAAAATTAAAAAAGAAGCTGTAAAATCTGATTTTACAACTTATAAAAAAATATTTTTTTATTTAATAAACCCATAAATAACTCTAAGTAATTCAATAGCAAATCTAATGATTTCTCCCCAATCTGGTTTACTTCCATCTATAATAAAAGCATCACTTACCGACTTGCTTTTTTTCGCTTTTTCTGCTAATGCAAGTGTAGTTTCTCCATCTTCATTCTTGTATATTTCATCGTCTGTCATTCCTTTTTCAAGATAAAAAAACGCTTTTTTAAAAAATTCAGTACCTTCTTTTGTTCTTGAAGCTACTGGTATTCTCCCAAAAATCGAGTTCAAAAATTCATTTTCTGACATGTCTTTTTTAAAGACATCTTTTGCTTGATTAACAACTAAAACCATTGTAGGTTTTCCTGCTTCCTTTACTTTGTGTTTCAAAGTATCTAACATAAAATATAAATTTAAATAATTATGTCCAAATTAACAGCTTTGGACTATTACTGTGCTTACTCTTATTGGGCTTTTCAGCATTAACTCCCTTTTTTATGCTCATATCATCAGTCAGATTACAAAATCAATGACGAGAGATGAGTTTTGTTTTGCGTATAGAGAGACAAATAATAAAAACTCCCTGTTTGTCCGTAAAATTTTCACAGATAAACTGTAATTATTCAGCCCATTTATTAAAGTTAAAGTTTTTTTGTTATTTAACAATGCAATGTTATATAAAAAATTTAGAATAAAAAAATATATATGACTATTTTTACAATTAATTTTTTAATATTGCGCAGAAGCGATGTTTTCACTATGAATAAAAAAAATAAGTGCGATGTAAACACCGCACAAGCGCAGTTCAAATAGCCACTAACAAATAGCCACTAACCACTAACCACTTTATACGAAAAATAATTATTGATAAAAAAAATACTTTTTTGTCAAATTTCATATTATTTTTACGGATTTTTAAATCAATAATTAATTACTTATGTTAATATCAAAAAAAATAAAACTTGCCGATATAATTCACCACGACAATAGATTAGTTCCAATAATTAATAGATTTGGTATTCAGTTCGGATTTGGCGATAGAACTATTGAAGAAATTTGTGTTAAAAGAAAAATTAATACAAATTTTCTTCTCGAAATTTTAAACGCATTTCACGATGAAGAATATATACCAGATAAAAATTTACCTAATTTTTCGTTCTATAATATTGTTGATTATCTTTCGAGGTCGCACAAATATTATAATACAGTGAAAATTCCAGATATAGAAAAACTTATTGATAAATTAATTTGGTCAGATATATCTCAAAAACAAAATAAAGAACTTCTAAAAAATTTCTTTGACGAATATAGCAAAAAAGTAAATAAACACACAAATTACGAAGAAAATAAAATCTATCCTTATATGTTGGAAATTGAAAGTTCTTTGAAAAAAAAATATATAACAGAAAAATTAGAAAAAAAAATATTAAAATATCCTATAAAAGAATATGCAAAAGAACACAGCGATTTAGACAGCGCACTAATAGACCTTAAAAATATAATTATAAAGTATTTACCGCCACCAGATAATCCAATAGTTATGAACAAAATATTATCTGAAATTTTTAGATTGGAAAAAGAACTCAAAGACCACACACGTATAGAAGAACACGTTCTTATTCCAAAAGTAAAAGAAATAGAAAAAGAAATTTTGAAGTTTAAGAAAAAAAATTAATTATATAATTTATAAATAATAATTTCTCATAATGTATAGAATAAAATTTATAACAGCAGAAGATTCATATATAATCAGAACAGGACTTAATAAAATAATACACGGTTTCCATAATGCAGAAGTAATAAAAGAAATCAGAAGTAAAGACAAATTAAGTAAAATAGTAAACAAATATAATCCGCATTTTTTGTTTATAAATATTAAAATGCTGGAAAACCCGCACAAAGATATTCGTAAAATTTTTAATAAAACAATAAAAACAAAATTTATAGCAATTGTAGGAACAAAAAGAAAAAATGAATATTTTAGATATTTTGACGAAACTATTGGAATTGATAACTCTAAATTTGAAATATCAAGAAAAATACTAAAACTAATCTCGCAAATACCAAACCAACAAAAAACAAACAATGCAGAACTATCAGAACGAGAAAAAGAAGTTGTAAAACAAATTGCACTTGGAAAGACAAATAAAAAAGCGGCAGAAATATTGTTTATCAGTCCGCATACGGTTATTACACACCGAAAAAATATAGCAAACAAACTCGGAATAAGAACCGTTTCGGGTTTAACAATTTATGCAATTTTGAACAAAATAATAAGTATCAATGAGTAAGT
>JAOZMB010000172.1 GCA_029934515.1 Bacteroidales bacterium | reverse complement strand
AAAGATTTATTTATTGACTTTGCTGGTATTTTTAATTCTAAATTCATATATTTTTGTTGTGAAAATTTTATTTTTGAAAAATAATATTTTTTTACAAAATTATAATTTTATTGACATAAAAAAAACATGATATTGTTCTTGTATAACAAAAAAATATTTGTGCTTAACACAAATGTGTCGAGAACGTAATAAAAAAACTTACTATATAATATTATTGATATGATTATCAATAGGTTACAAAATATATAAAGTTAATAATTATAATTTTGAATTTTTTTTTTTTTATTTTATAATTAAGATTATATTTTTGAAAAAAATATTATAAAATAATGGCACAATCTTAAACTTTAATATATAGAATTAAAAAAAACTACTAATCTTATAAATTACAAAATTTTCAATTACTTATGATATATTACTACAAATCAAATCCAAATATGTTTTATGCTGTTCTGACATCAAAAAAGTTAGAAGAAGAAGACATGCAAAAGTTAAATATGCTTTTTGGAGATAAAGGTTCTTTTTATAAAGAAAATATTGCTGGTTATTTTACAGGACCAAGAAAAGAGATGATAACTCCATGGAGTACAAATGCTGTGGAAATAACTCAAAATATGGGTATAGAAGGCATCGAGAGAATTGAGATGTTTAATAAACATGACAAAGAAAACCCAGAGTTCGACACGATGCTACAAAGATTTTATAAAAATTTAACACCTGATATTTTTAATATCTCTGATGAACCAAGTCCTATTTTGTTTATTGATGATATTGAGCTTTTCAATGAACAAGAAGGACTTGCATTGAACAACGATGAAATTGAATATTTAAATTCTCTAAGCAAAAAATTAAACAGAAAACTTACAGACAGCGAAGTATTTGGTTTTTCACAAATTAATTCAGAGCATTGTCGTCATAAGATTTTTAATGGAACTTTTATAATCGATGGCGAAGAAAAAGAAAAATCGCTTTTTGATTTGATAAAAAAAACCTCTAATTACGGAAACAGAATTGTTTCTGCATACAAAGATAATTGTGCTTTTCTTGAGGGACCATGGACACATTCCTTTTCGCCAGAACGACATGATAAACCAGCATATTTTAAAGAAAGCGGTGGAGGAATTGTACTTTCGCTCAAAGCAGAAACGCATAACTTCCCAACAACAGTAGAACCTTTTAACGGTGCCGCAACAGGAACAGGAGGAGAAATAAGAGACAGACTTGCAGGAGGAAAAGGTTCATTGCCACTTGCTGGAACAGCAGTTTATATGACATCTTATTCAAGAACAGATAAAAATAGAACTTGGGAACAAAAAATAAAAGAACGAAATTGGCTTTACCAGTCGCCAGAACAAATACTTATTAAAGCATCAAACGGAGCAAGTGATTTTGGTAATAAATTTGGACAACCTTTGATTTGCGGAAGCCTGCTAACATTCGAACACAAAGAAAACGAAAAAATTTATGCCTATGATAAAGTAATTATGCTTGCCGGAGGAATAGGTTTCGCAAGAGACAGAAATAGTTTTAAATACGAACCAGAAAAAGGAAATCTAATTGTTGTTCTCGGAGGAGACAATTATAGAATAGGAATGGGAGGAAGTGCGGTATCATCAGTAGCAACAGGCGAATATGCAAATAATATAGAACAAAACGCTATACAACGCTCTAATCCAGAAATGCAAAAAAGAGTTGCAAATGTAATTAGGGCAATGACAGAAATTTATGAAAGTCCTATGATTTCGGTACACGACCATGGAGCAGGTGGACATCTAAACTGCCTCGCAGAACTCGTAAAAGAAACAGGTGGAAAAATAGATATACGAAAACTACCAATAGGAGATGTTACATTATCTGTAAGAGAAATACTATGCAACGAATCGCAGGAGAGAATGGCAGTTATTATAGAAAAAAAAGACCTTGATATGTTACAAAAAGTAGCAGAACGAGAAAGAGCACCTCTTTATGTCGTAGGCGAGATAACAAACGATATGCGTGTTGTTTTCGAAGATAAAAAGACTGGACAAAATCCTATAGATATGGATATGGATGATATATTCGGAAAAACTCCTAAAACAATTCTTCTCGGTAAAACAGAACCTGAAAAATTTAAAAATATTGAATACTCAGAAGATAAACTGTTAGAATATATTGAAAAAGTGCTTCTTCTTGAAAATGTTGGATGCAAAGATTGGCTGACAAATAAAGTAGATCGTTCAGTTACAGGAAAAGTTGTTATGCAACAAACAGCTGGAGCATTGCAACTCCCGTTGAATAATTGCGGTATTGCGGCACTTGATTTTCATGGATACAATGGTGTTGTAACATCAATAGGACACGCACCAGTGAGTATGTTGATAAATCCTGGCGCAGGAGCAAGATTGGCTGCTACGGAAGCTTTGACAAATCTTATATGGGTATATATTGCACAAGGTTTGAATGGTATATCTTTGAGTGCAAACTGGATGTGGCCTGCAAAAGAAGAAAAAGAAAACGCAAGACTATATAATGCTGTCGAAGAATTTAGCGATTTTTGTATAAAACTTGGAGTCTGCGTGCCAACAGGAAAAGATTCGCTATCTATGATTCAAAAATATCCAGATAATAAAAAAGTTTATGCACCAGGAACTTTGATTGTCTCAACTGTTGCTGAAACAAATGATATTAAAAATGCAATAAGTCCAGTGCTGGAAGATAATTCTGATTATTTGATATATTACATTAATCTGTCAAGAGACAAATACAAACTCGGAGGAAGTAGCTTCGCACAAACAATGAATAGAGTAGGCGAAGAGTCTCCAGATGTAAAAGATGCAGAATATTTCAGAACTGTATTCCAGCTTGTTCAAGGTTTTATTAACAGAGGAATGATAGCATCAGGACACGATATATCATCGGGTGGAATGATAACATCACTGCTTGAAATGACTTTTGCTGATAATAAAATCGGTCTGGATATTGATTTAAGTAGAATGAAAGAAAAAGATATTATTAAAATATTATTTTCAGAAAATCCCGGTATTATTATACAAACAAAAGATTCTGTAAGAGTTTGGGATAAACTACACATGTACAAATGCGATTACACTATGATAGGAACGACAAACAACAATCGTAAATTTACATTAAAACATAACGAAAAATCTTATGAATTTGACATAGACCGTTTACGTGATATATGGTATAAACCTTCGTTTTTGCTTGACAAATTACAGAGCGGAGAGAAAAAAGCACAAGAGAGATACGATAATTATGCAAAACATGAATTAAGTTTTAATTTTGGAAACTTTACAGGAGAAGCACGTGATTACAACATCCTAATGTGGCGAAACAACCCGAATCTTATCAAACCGAAAATACCTATTAATAGAATGAAGGCTGCAATTATAAGAGAAAAAGGTGTAAACGGAGACCGCGAAATGGCTTATGCTATTTTCTTATCGGGTATGGATGTTAAAGATGTTCACATGACAGATTTAATATCGGGACGTGAAAATCTGCAAGATGTTAATATGATTGTATTTGTGGGAGGGTTCTCGAACTCAGATGTTCTCGGACCAGCAAAAGGCTGGGCTAATGCTTTTTTGTATAATCCGAAAGCAAACAAAGCATTAAAAGATTTTTATGCACGAGAGGATACTTTAAGTCTTGGTGTTTGTAACGGTTGCCAACTTATGCAGGAACTAAAACTTATAGTCCCAGAACACAAAGAACACCCAAAAATGTTACAAAATGATTCCAAAAAATTTGAATCTGCTTTTATAAATGTTGATATTATTAAAAATAACTCTGTTATGCTTAATTCTATGGCGGGAATGAGGCTTGGTATTTGGATAGCACACGGAGACGGAAAATTCAATCTCCCCGAAAACGAAGACAAATATAATATTCCAATAAAATATTCATACGATTCATATCCAGCAAATCCAAACGGTTCAAAATTCTCTGCAGCAGCAATTGCTTCAAAAGACGGAAGACACCTTGCAATGATGCCACACTTAGAACGTTCATTCCTGCCTTGGCAATGGGCATATTATCCAACAGAAAAAAGAAGAGACGAGCTAACACCATGGATAGAAGCATTTATAAATGCAAAAAAATGGATAAAGAAAAAAATATCAAAAATATAAATCCAGAATAAATAAGTAATAGTTAAATAATAAATTCGTATTCTGTAATGACAGAATTGGAAGTTATTTTTTAACGATTAATAAATTACAAATAATATTTTTATTTAAACTAAAAAAATGGAAACAATTCTTTTAACCGCCAGACCAACTTTATACAATATTGAAAGGAAAAGGAAAGAAGTAAAAGAAAATGAAATAAAAACAAATAACCCTCTTTATGCTCATTTTTTGAACACTGTTTCCGAACAGCG